>NZ_JBEYHA010000012.1:54319-136259 GCF_040635075.1 Nocardiopsis sp. NPDC007018 | reverse complement strand
GTCCGGGCGGTGTTGCAGGAGGCGTTCGGTCCTGGCGTAGAGTGCTTGGGCGAGGGAGTTCAGGTGTTGCGTCACAACAAGACCATGGGCTCCCTCGCCTCATGCTCAGACCACGCACCCCTGGGAATTACTCATCTAGGGTTCTCCGAGGTCCGGGATCACCACTGCGCCAGGGAGCCAGCACATGCGACTACGACGGGGCGACGCCGAAGACGCCGACCGGGTCCTCCGGCTCCTGGACGAGGCGGTCGTCTGGCTCACCGAACGCGGCTCCGCCGACCAGTGGGGCACCCGGCCCTGGTCGGAGATCCCCGAGAGGGTCGCGATGGTCCGCTCGCTCGTCTCGGACGGCCTCTGGATCGCCGAGGTCGACGGTGCCGCGGCGGGCGCCCTGGTCATCGGGTCGTCGGGGCTCGACTACTCCCCGCCGGTCGACGAGCCCGAGGTCTACGTGCGCCTGCTCGTCGTCGACCGGAAACACTCCGGGCGCGACGTGGGCGGCCGTCTTCTCGACCACGCCCGCGCCCAGGCCCGCGAACGCGGGGTCTCGCTGGTGCGCGTCGACTGCTGGTCGGGCGGGGACGGCTCCCTCGTCCGCTACTACGAGCGCCAGGGGTTCACTCCGACCGTGCGCGTGCCGGTACGCGACAAGGAGGTCCAGGTGTTCGAGGCCCGGGTGTGAACCCGCCCCGCCACCGGGGCCGACCGGCTCACTGTTCCCGGCGCACCCGGTCCGAGGCCTCGACCAGGCGGTCGACGACCCGCTGGGTCAGTTCGGGGTCGGGGCTGCCCAGTCCGGCGATCGACGACATGTACATGCCGTCCCCGGCGAGGCGGATCGTCTCGGCGAGCACGGGGTCCGCGAGCTCGGCGTGCAAAAGCTCACCCCAGCGGGTGAACAGCTCCTTCACGAGCGCGCCCGCCTCCGGGGGGATGTCCTCCTTGCTCCGCAGCGCCGCGATGACCGCCCAGTAGAGCTCGCCCTCGACGGCGGTCTGCGGCAGCGACGTGCGCAGGAAGTAGCGGACCACGCCCTCGTCGCTCTCCACCGCCTCGCGGAACTCCTCCTCCGCCAGCGCGCGGACGCGCTCCATGAGCCCGACCATCATGGCCGCCTTGGAGGGGAAGTGGTAGAGCAGTCCGCCCTTGGACACCTCGGCGTCGCGTGCGACGGCCTCCAGGGTCACCGAGGAATAACCTTCGGCGATCAGGATGTCCTGTAAGGCGTCGAGGATTCTGTCTCGCGTCGATGTACTCACGATTGACACTGTACCGGCCGGACGGTACTGTACCGGCTGGACGGTCGAAGAGTCCCGGAGCGTGCCCGCACCACCGTGCCGCACCCCGGTCGACCAGACTTCCCGTCCCGACCCAGCCCGGTCGGCACCGACTCCCGCCGGGCCCGCGCCCTCGCTCCGAGGGCGCGCAACCACAAGCGATGACGAGGGAAAGATGAGTTCCGCCAAGGCCGGAAACGGCGCCACCCACCCGCACGGGGACAACGGGTCCCCGCCCGCGCTCGCGGGCCCGCGCGAGTGGGCCGCACTCGCCGTCCTGGTCCTGCCCGTGGTGCTGATCTCGGTCGACATGACCGTGCTCGGTTTCGCGGTGCCGGCCCTGAGCGAAGCGCTGAGCCCCTCCTCGGGCCAGCTGCTGTGGATCATCGACATCTACGGCTTCATCCTGGCCGGACTGCTGATCACCATGGGTTCGCTCGGCGACCGGATCGGCCGACGCCGCCTGCTCATGATCGGTTCGGCCGCCTTCGGCGCGGCCTCCCTGCTGGCCGCCTTCGCGCCCAACGCCGAGACGCTGATCGTGGCCCGCGCCCTGCTGGGCGTCGCCGGGGCGTCGCTGATGCCCTCGACCCTGTCCCTGCTGCGCAACCTGTTCCTGGACCCGCGCCAGCGCCTGCTCGCCATCGCCATCTGGGCGTCCGGGTTCTCCGGCGGCGCGGCCCTCGGCCCGATCCTCGGCGGGTGGCTGCTGGAGCACTTCTTCTGGGGCTCGGTGTTCCTGATCAACCTGCCCGTGATGGCGCTGATCCTGGTCCTGGTGCCACTGCTGGTGCGGGAGTCGCGCAACCCGGACTCGGGCCGGATCGACCTGCTGAGCGTCCTGCTGTCGCTCGGCGCCATGCTGCCCGCCGTCTTCGGCATCAAGAAGCTGGCCACCGGCGGCCTCGACGTCCTGCCGATCGTGTCGCTGGTCTTCGGCCTGACCCTGGGCTACCTGTTCGTGCGCCGTCAGAGCAGGCTCAGGGACCCGCTGATCGACGTGCACCTGTTCCGTTCACGCGTGTTCAGCGTCGCCGTCGTCACCAACCTGATGATCGTGTTCTCCCTGGTGGGGTCGTTGTTCTTCCTCACCCAGTACCTTCAGCTGGTGCTCGGCATCTCCCCGATGCGCGCCGGGATGGTGCTGCTGCCGGGCCTGCTGCTGTCGATCGTCGCCGGTCTGGTCGCCGCCCGGGTGGCCCGCCACCTGAGCCTGTCGACCGTGATCGGGGTGTCCCTGATCGTGACGGCGGCCGGGTTCGGCGCCCTGGTGTTCACCCCGGCCGACGACGCCACCCGGGGCGTGGCGCTCGTGATCACCGCCTTCGTGCTGATCTCGCTGGGCACCGGCTTCGCCGAGACGCTCACCAACGGCGCGATCATGTCGGCGGCCCCGCCCAAGCGCGCGGGCGCCGCGTCGGCGATCTCCGAGACCGCCTACGAGATGGGCGGCGCGCTGGGCGTCGCCGTGCTGGGCAGTGTGCTGACCGCGTTCTACCGGGGCCACCTGACCGAGGTGGACGGGGTGTCCGAGGGCGCGACCGAGGCCGCCCGGGAGACCCTGGGCGGCGCGGCCAACACCGCCGCCGACATCGGCGGCGCGCCCGGTGAGGCGCTGATGGACGCGGCCCGGCTGGCGTTCACCGACGGGATGCACCTGACCTCCGCCATCGCCGTGGTGATCGTGCTCGCCGCGGCCGCCCAGGCCTGGTTCCTGCTTCGCGGGCACGGCAACCCCGCCGTGGACGTCCCGCAGACCGCGACCGTCACCCAGGAGGCCGCCGAGGCGCCCGGGGAGGCCGTCGACGCCGAGGCCGCTGACGGGGCCGCCGCCTCCTCCCTGGAGGCCAACGGACCCGTCCGCTAACCGGCTCCGGTCACCGTGTCGCGGCCCCCGGGGGGAGTGATCCCCCGGGGGCCGCACGTGTTCAGGGCAGGCGCAGCACCTCCACCTCGCCGCCGTCCCACCCGGGGGGCACCACCGCGTAGGCGTCGGCCAGGGCGGCGCCGCGCAGGCTGCCCGGGCGGTCGTGGCCCACGGGCTCGGCCCGGCCCCGGCTCACGCGTACCGCGACCAGGCGGGTGTCGTCCGGCCGGGAGCGCACCTCGCCCGCCAGTGGCACCCGCGCGAGTCCGCCGGTGGGGTCGGGCCGCCCGGACATCGCGCTCAACAGGGGCACCAGCAGGGTGAGCGAGGCCACGAGCGCGGCGTTCGGGTTGCCGGGCAGCCCGACGACCACCCCGCCCTTCGTGCGCGCGAGCAGCTGGGGGTGCCCGGGGCGGCAGGCCACCCCGTCCACGACCACCTCGGCGCGCATCCCCCGCAGCACCTCCCGCAGGTGGTCGGCGGGGCCCTTGGAGGACGACCCGCACACCACCACCACGTCGGTCCCGGACGCGGCCAACGCCTCACCCAGGTCCGTGAAGCCGTCGCCCAACGCCCGCACCCGCTCCAGGCGCGCCCCCGCCCAGGCGAGCATCCCGGGCAGCATCGGGCCGATCGCGTCACGCACCATGCCCTCGCCCGGCAACCCGCTCCCGGCGATCTCGTCCCCGGTGACCAGTACCGACACCGTCGGCAGGCGTACCCCCAGGGTGTCGTGGCCCAGGCTCGCCGCCAGCCCCAGCACCGCCGGACCGATCTCGGCCCCCGCCGGGAGCACCCGCTCGCCGGGCGCGGTCTCCTCCCCCGACCAGCGCACGTGCCGCCCCGGAAGCGCGTCGCCGCGTACCCAGCCGTCCACCACCTCCGCCCGTTCGTAGGGCAGGACGGCCTCGGTGCCCTTCGGCACCCGGGCACCCGTGGCGACCTCCGCCGCCTCCCCCGCGCCCAGCGCGAGCCCGGCCACCGGCGCCCCGGCCAGCTGGGAGCCCACCAGCAGCCAGGGCCCCTCCCCCGCGACGGCGAACCCGTCCATGGCCGAGGCGTCGAAGGCGGGCAGTCCCACCAGCGCCCTCAGCTCGGAGGCGAGCACTCCGCCCAGGGCCCCGTTCAACGGGACTTCGCGCACGGGAACGCGCGACCGCGCGCCGAGCCCTCGCGCCCGCTCACGCGCCCGTTCCCAGGGAACGGCACCTCCGTGCCCCTCACACGCCGCACCGTCCGCCACCGGGATGTCCATGCCACTTTCCGTCCACTCCGTCGCCGGGTGTGCCCCGGAGCCGCGCCCGACGCACCTGACGCGGACGCTACCGCCCCCGGCGGTCCCTCCAGGGGACCGGCTCACCACCCCGCCGAGCTCCGATTTGCCGTCTGTCGAATCTCCGCTAAAGTCTGTACCAGCAGCAAGGCGGGGCCAACGGAAAACGGGGGCCGGGCCGGGCAGCAAGCGGACGTGGCTCAGCTGGTAGAGCATCACCTTGCCAAGGTGAGGGTCGCGGGTTCGAATCCCGTCGTCCGCTCGGAGGAGACGCGGGGCGGGAGACCGTCCCACGTGTACTCGGTGGAGTGGCCGAGAGGCGAGGCAGCGGCCTGCAAAGCCGTCTACACGGGTTCAAATCCCGTCTCCACCTCCCAGTCTCACTGGGGCGATTAGCTCAGTTGGCTAGAGCACTACCTCGACACGGTAGGGGTCACAGGTTCGAGTCCTGTATCGCCCACATCACGCGGAAGCGGGTTCCCACGGGGGCCCGCTTCCGCTTTTTCGTGCCCCCGGGAGGATTTTGGGCCGTGTTTCCCTCCGCGAGGCCCACAGCACGGCGGGCAGACCCTCCGTAGGCGCCCGCTGGCCGACCCGATCCACTCCATGTTCCGGCCGTACAACCCCCGTTGGAACCCCGTTGTCCCCCCGCTGGTTCCCGGGCACCGCCTCGACCCGCGGCGGTGGTTACCCGCCCTCTCCCCCGGGCAGGCCACAGGCCAGGGACGGACACCGTCCCCGGTCGCGAGACGCACCAGTACGCCTTGGACCACCCGAGAGGAAGAGAAGGAACACCGGAAGGAGGGGTCTGCCGTGACACTCGTAGACGCCCGTATCCAGGACCACTACCCCACCCGTGTGGAGCCCGCCCAGGGCCGGGGATGGATCGAACGCCACGAGCCGACCGTCTGGCCCGGCGTGGCGAAGGGGCCCGCGAGCGCCGCGGAGCTCACCCGACACGCACGCGACGGCTTCCACATCCAACGTGACCTGCTGACCACGTCGGAGGTCTCCGCCGCCCTGAACGAGCTCCGCGCGATGGTCGAGGACCCCGTCATCCGCGCCGACGAGCGCACCATCACCGAACCGGCCTCCGACGAGGTGCGGTCCGTCTTCGACGCGCACCTGTTCAGTGACCGGATCGCCCGGCTCGTCAAGGAGCCCCGCGTCCTCGACCGGGCCCGGCAGATCCTCGGCTCGGACGTCTACGTGCACCAGAGCCGGGTGAACTTCATGCCGGGGTTCCGGGGCAACGGGTTCTACTGGCACTCGGACTTCGAGACCTGGCACGCGGAGGACGGTATGCCCGGGATGGCGGCGGTCAGCCTGTCCATCGGGCTGACCGACAACCTCCCCTACAACGGCGGGCTCATGCTCATGCCGGGGGCGCACCGCACGTTCGTCCCCTGCCTGGGACGCACCCCGGACGACAACTACCGGTCCTCGCTGAAGGCCCAGAAGGTCGGTGTCCCCCAGGAGGACGACATCGCGGAGCTGGCCCGTCGGCACGGGATCGGGCAGTTCACCGGCCCGAGCGGTTCGGCCCTGTGGTTCGACTGCAACAGCATGCACGGGTCCGGCAACAACATCACGCCGTACCCGCGATCGAACATCTTCGTGGTGTTCAACAGCGTGGACAACGCGCTCGTGGAGCCGTTCTCCGCGCGGGAGCGCCGTCCCGACTTCGTGGCCGCGCGCGACTTCACTCCGCTGAAGTCCTGACCCGCCGAGGCCACGCAATGAACCGGGGCTCCCGTGCCGCCACGGTCTCGCCCGAACCCGCGGTCGTCGTTCGCGACCTGCGGGTTCGGCGCGGTGGTCGCACGGTGTTCGACGGACTGGACCTGGAGGTGGCCCGAGGCGGTGTCACCGGCCTGATGGGCCCCTCCGGGTGCGGCAAGACCACCCTGATGCGGACCGTCGTCGGTACGCAGCGCGTCCGGTCGGGTCGCGTCACGGTGCTCGGCGAGCAGGCGGGCACCCCGGCGCTGCGCCACCGTGTCGCCTACGACACCCAGTCCGCGTCGGTGTACTCCGACCTCACCGTCGAACAGAACCTGCGCTACTTCGCGCGGCTGACCGGCGCCTCCCGCGCCGACGTCGGACGCGTCCTGGACCAGGTGAACCTGCGCGACCAGGCCTCCCGCAGGGTCGACGCGCTCAGCGGCGGTCAGGCCAGCAGGGTCTCGCTCGGGGTCGCGATCCTCGGCCGCCCCGAACTGGTCGTCCTCGACGAACCCACCGTGGGCCTCGACCCGCTGCTGCGCGAGGAGCTGTGGGAGGTGTTCCGATCGCTCACCGCCGAGGGTGCGACCCTGGTCGTCTCCAGCCACGTGATGGACGAGGCCCTGCGCTGCGACCGGTTGCTCTTGATGCGCGACGGGCGCCTCGTGGCCGACACCACGCCCGAGCGCCTGCTCTCCGAGACCCGGACGAGCGACCCCGACCGCGCCTTCCTGGCCCTGATCGAGGGAGGGGCCGGATTGAGTCCCACGCGCACCTTCGCCACGGCCGGACGGGTCCTGCGCCAGCTCGGCCACGACCCCCGGTCGATCGTGCTGCTGCTGGTGGCACCGAGCCTGCTCGTCGGTCTCTTCGCCTGGCTCTTCACCGACACGACGGTGTTCGACGGTATCGGCCCGGCGATCCTCGCCCTCTTCCCGTTCGTGGTGATGTTCCTGATCACCAGTGTCACCACGCTTCGGGAGCGCCGCTCCGGGACGCTCGAACGCCTCCTGTCGACCCCGATCGGCAGATTCGACCTCATCTTCGGCTACGCCTTCGCGTTCGGACTGGCCGCCGTCGCACAGGCCTTCGTCACCGTGCTGTTCGCCGTGTACGTGTGCGGGCTCGACATCGAGGGGCCGCTGTGGACGCTGGGCCTGGTCGCGGTCGTCGACGCCCTGCTGGGCACCGCTCTCGGACTGCTGGCCAGCGCCTTCGCGCGCACGGAGTTCCAGGCCGTGCAGTTCATGCCCGTGCTGGTGTTCCCGCAGATCATCCTGGGCGGGCTCTTCATGCCGCGCGACCAGATGCCGGACGTGCTGTACGCGGTCTCCGACTGGCTGCCGCTCAGCCACGCGATCGACGCGGTCAACGCCGTGGCGGCCGGTGACCCCGCCTGGGACGTCTACCGTCCGCTGCTGGTGGTGGCCGCCTTCACCGTGGGCGCGGTGCTGCTGGCCTCCCTCACCCTGCGCCGCCGCACGCCCTAGGCTCGGGGGCGCCCTCCGGTGTGTGACGTCAGCACGGATCGGTCGGCGGGGCGCGTCGCCCGCCGTCGTCGGGGAAGGAGGGCGGGAGACGGCCCCGGGCCGCCCCTCCCCCCGAAAGGAACCCCCTCAGCATGACGACACGAGAGCCGCGTTTCTCCCTGCCTGACATGGTCCGGGGGTGGCGGGAACGCCGCCGCAAGGGGCCCGAGGTCCCGGAGGCACGCGACCGCGTACGGGACTGGACCGACGGGCGCGAACTCGGTGTGGGCCCGGCTCGACCGACCGAGGACCCCGAGGAGGAGCCGCTGCCCGCCTACGTGCCGCGTTCCTTCGACGAGGCACTGGACCGGGCGATCCTGGCGGGCGGCCTGGTGGTCCTGGAGGGCGAGTCCGTCTCGGGCAAGACGCGGTCGGCCTACGAGGCGATCCGGCGCACAGTCCCCGACCACCGCCTGCTCGTCCCGAGTCACGCGTGGCTCCTGCGCGCCGTCTCCCGGAAGTACGTCCTCCCCCGGGGCACGGTGGTGTGGCTCGACCACGCGGACCACCTCCTCGCCGCGGGCTCCCTCACCGAGCGCCTCGTGGACCAGCTGTGCCCGCCCGGCGACCCCGGTGTGTGCGTTGTCGTCACCCTGGACTCCGTGATCCGCGCCGACCTCCCCCAGCAGATGGCGACGACCGTGTCCCGGATCGTCGACGACCGGGCCGAGCGGTTCCACGTCGACCGCGACCTGGACGGGGAGGAGCGGGAACGGGCGCGCGAACGCGCCGACGACCAGCGGATCTCCCGGGCCCTGACCCCCGACGCCGTGAACGGCTTCGCCGCGGACATCACGGACGCCCCGGCCGTCCTGCGCCGCTGGCGTTCCGCGATCGGCGGCCAGCACGCGCGGGGGGCCGCCGTCGTCTCGGCGGCGGTGGACGCGCGCAGGCTCGGGTACCGCGCCCCCCTGCCCCGGGACCTGCTGGAGGACCTGCACTGGCACTACCTCGAGCCGGGTCAACGAAGCACGGCCGAGGAGGGGGCGTTCGAGCGGGCCCTCGCCTGGGCCACCGATCCGGCGGGCGCCGCCGCCGGGTGCCTGTCCGGCGTGGACGAGCGGTCCTTCGTGCCCCACCAGCACCTGGTCTCGGAGTGGGCCCGGGACACCACCGGCGCCGAGGTGCCCACGGTCGTGTGGAACCTGCTCCCGCACCGCGTCCCGGCACCGTACCTGGCGACCCTCGGCCACACCGCCCGTGAGTCGGGGCGGACCACCGCCGCCGAACACGCGTGGACGCGGCTCCTCGACCGCGTCCCCGGACACGTGAGGTCCAACATGGGCATGGCGTCCCTGGCGCTGGAGTCCGGGGACCGCACGGCCGCCCTGCCCTTCCTGCGCACGGCGGCCTCGGCGAAGGACCCCCAGGCGATGGCGCGGCTCGGGGAGGTGCTCGGGTCGATCACCCTGGAGGGGGACGGGTCGGAGGCGGAGGAGGCCGGTCTGTTGTTGCGGCGGGCCCACAGCGAGGGCGCGGAGGTCGACCCCCTCCTGGCGGGGCTGCTCGCCTACCGGGAGCGGGACGAGCGGAGGGCGTTGCGCTGGCTCGACGCCGCGGCCGCGGGCGGCGACGAGGACGCGATGCTCCTGCACGCCTGCCTGGAGACCTGGGGTCGGCTCTACAGCGGGGTCGACGCCCTGTTCGACGCGTTCTCCACGGGGAGGCCGGACCCCGAGGAGATCCTCGAGATCGTCGTGGACGCGACCCACATGACGTGGCTCTCCTCCAGGTTCCGCAAGAGCGCGTGGGCGCGCCGGGTGACCATCGCGGGATACCTGCCCGCGCTGTACCTGATGGGCCGCACCCTGGAGAACGAACACCGGTGGAGGGCGGCGCTCACGCTCTACGAGGAGGCGGTGCGGCGCGGCTCCCGTGACGCGGCCCGGAGGATGCCGCGTGTGCACAGGGCGTTGGGCCGCGACGGGCGGGCCCGTGTGTGGAATGACGTGCTCTCCCGCGCCTCCGAGCCGGTCGAGGAGCTGGCCTCACTCGTCGAGTGGCGGCTCCGTCACGAGCGGGACGGGGACGCCGCCGAAGCGCTGGAGCCGCTCAGCGTCGAGGTGGCCGTCGAGACGGACACGGAGACGCGGCCCGACCCCGACGAGCCGCCCAGGAGGCCGTCCTCCTCCGGCGGTTCGCCGTCGGGGCGTTCCTCCTCGGGCGGGGCATCATACTCGGGCGGGACGTCGTACTCGGGCGGCTCCTCCAGCTCCTACGACGATTCCTCGTCCTCGTACGACGACTCCTCGTCCTCCTCTTCGTACGACGACTCCTCTTCGTCCTCATCTTCGTACGACGACTCCTCTTCGTCCTCCTCCTACGGTTCCTCGTCGTCCGGGTCCTCCTACGACGACGACTGACCGGTGTCCGGGCCGTCGCCGGGCTCCGCCTCGCCGGGCGGGCCCGGGCGCGGGGCGGGCGGCGGCCGACGGTAGGGTCCGGCTCAGGCACGGGGTGCCCCGGCGCACCGACCGTTCCGCTCACCCCAAGGAAAGGCAGACACGTGTCGCACACCCCCCACGACACCCTGAACACGTCCGAGCCGCACTCGGCTCGGATCTACGACTACTGGCTCGGCGGCAAGGACCACTACCCGGCCGACCGGGAGCTGGGCGACCGCATCCTGTCGGTGCTGCCGATGATCGGCGAGATGGCGGTGCAGAACCGGGCGTTCCTCCACCGCACCGTGCGCTTCCTCGCTCAGGGCGGCGTCCGCCAGTTCCTGGACATCGGTACCGGCCTGCCCACCGCCGACAACACGCACACGGTCGCGCAGGCGGTGGCACCGGAGTCGCGCGTGGTCTACGTGGACCACGACCCCCTGGTACTGGCGCACGCCCGGGCACTGCTGACCAGCTCGCCGGAGGGGCGCACCGCCTACGTCGACGCGGACCTGCGTGACCCGGGGGTCATCCTGAGCGCCGCCGCCGAGCACCTGGACCTGACCCGCCCGGTCGCCCTCACACTGCTCGGCGTGCTCTTCCACATCCCGGACGACACCGTGTACGAGATCGTGCGGGAACTGGTGGCGGCCCTGCCCTCCGGCAGCCACGTGGTGATCACGCACTCCACCAACGCGGTGACCGGTCCGGCCATGGCCGAGGCCGTGAGCCAGTGGAACGCGGAGTCGTCCAACCCCATCACCCTGCGCACGCCGGAGCAGATCGAGCGCTTCTTCGAGGGGCTGGAGCTGGTCGAGCCGGGGGTGGTGTCCATTCCGCTGTGGCGGCCCGAACCCCACGAGATCGGTTCGCACCGGGAGATGGACGAGTTCGGCGGGGTCGCCCGCAAACCGTGAACGGCGGCGCGGAGTGCCGTCTGCCGCCGCGCCCGCCCCTGACGGTGAGCACGGTGTCGGGCGGCCCCGCGAGGTCGAGCGGACCCAGGCGCCGCCGCTCAGGTGGTGCGGCGCCCGGTCCGGCCGGGTGGTCCGGGGCGGGAACCGGGGCGACACGCGTCGCGGGCTGGGATCGGGCAGGGCCGGGTGAAAGACTCCCGGCAGGGCCGTGACGTGCGCGGCCGCTGCCGGAGGGGGCTGGCGATGGTGGAGGACGGGAAGGTCACGCCGAAGGTGGTGGTGGGGGTCGACGGGTCCCCCACCGCGTCCTGGGCCCTGCTCTGGGCGGCGGCCGAGGCGGAGCGCCGGGGGTGGCCGCTGCACGTGGTGTACGCGCTGGCGATGCCGCTCGTGATGTCCCTGTACGCGGGACCCACCCGGGTTCCGCCGCCGGAGGAGGTCACCACGCACGGGCACGGGGTGCTGTCCACGGCGGCGGCGCACGTGCGCGGCCGCCATGACGGACTGACCGTGGAGGAGGTCCTGGCGCTACCGGACCCGGGCACCGCGCTGCTGCGCCAGGCCGGTCCGGACGACCTGCTGGTGGTGGGATCGCGCGGACTCGGCGCGGCCCGGTCCGTACTGGACGCCTCGGTGAGCGTCCGGTTGGCGGCGCGGGCGGAGTGCCCGGTGGTGGTCGTGCCGGGTGCCGAGGCGGAGGCGCCGACCATACCGCCGCGCCGGATCGTGGTGGGCGTGGACGGTTCCGACGACTCGCGGCGCGCGTTGGCCTTCGCCCTGCGCGAGGCGTCGCTGGCGGAGGGCGGCTCGGTCGTGGTGGTGCACGGCTGGGGCGTCACGCCGCCGTTCGACGCCGGTTCGGCGGCCGGGGGCGGCTGGGCACCGCCGGACGACCTGCTGGACCAGCGGTCGCAGGAGATGGTGTCGCAGATGCTGGAGAGGGTCGTGGACGACGGTACCGAAGGCGTGGGGGTCTCGGTGGTGCGCGTGGGCGGGGAGGCCGCCCAGGCGATCGTGGAGGCGGGTGCGACGGCGGACCTGATCGTGGTGGGTTCGCGCGGGCGCGGAAGCGTGCGCGGTCTGCTCCTGGGGTCGGTGAGCCAGGGGGTGCTGCACGGCGCGACCGTCCCCGTCACGGTCCTGCCGAGGAGCCCCCGCCCGCGCGGCTGACCCGAGCCCCCGGGGGAAATCCCCCGGGGAACACCGCCGTGTCCCGCGGAGTTCCTTTTGAGGAGGAATGCTCCGCAACCGCGACGCCCCCCTGGGGTGGTCGTCATGGGACCTCGGCGCGAACGCTCCGGCCCGGCCGGGCCCGGCCGGCGACGCGGCGTGGCGCCGTCGACCCTCACCCGTCGCCCGAGGAACACGATGCCCGAGCTGCACCCCGACCTGGCCGCCGCCCGGTTCCTGCCCACCCCGTCGTTCGGCCCCCGCACGGCCCGCCTGACCCGGCGGCTCACCGAGCGCATGCGGCCGGTGCGGGTGCCCGCCGACATGGTGGTCGAGGAGCGCACCGCCCCCGGCCCCGAGGGCGCGGCGCCCGTCGGGCTCCGGCTCTACCGACCGCGTGCGCTCACCGGCCCCTCCCCTGCCCTGCTGTGGACCCACGGTGGCGGGTACCTCTTCGGTAGCCCGGTCCAGGACGAGCGCGGCAGTATCGAGTTCGCCCGCGAGCTGGGCGCCACCGTGGTCGCGCTCCGCTACCGCAAGGCGCCCCCGCACACCGCGCCCGCGCCGGTCGAGGACGCCCACGCGGCGCTCAGGTGGATGACGGACCGGGCCGGGGAGCTGGGGATCGACCCGCACCGGGTGGCGATCGGCGGAGCCAGCGCGGGCGGCGGCATCACGGCGGCCCTGGCCCTGATGTGCCGGGACCGGGGCGGCCCACGACCGCTGTTCCAGCTGCTCGTCTACCCGATGCTCGACGACCGCACGACCCTGCGCACCGACCTGGACGGGCTCGGCGCGCGCATGTGGTCGGTGGACAGCAACCGGTTCGCCTGGCGCTCCTACCTCGGCGGCGAGCCGGGAGGTGCGGGGGTCTCCCCCTACGCCGCTCCCGCGCGCGCCGAGGACCTGTCCGGTCTGCCCCCGGCCTGGATCGGGGTGGGCACACTGGACCTGTTCCACGACGAGGACCTGGCGTACGCCGAGCGACTGCGCGCGGCCGGTGTGCCCTGCGCGACGAGCGTGGTTCCGGGTGCCTTCCACGGGTTCGACACCTACGTCCCGCGCGCCGGGGTCGTCCGGGAGTTCCGGCGCGCGCAGGTCGCGGCGTTGCGCGCCGCCTGGGAAGAACCGCGATACCTCATGGAATGACAGGGAAACAGGGGACTTCGAGTGAATTCTGCTGGCCGGTCCCGGTCATCAGAATTCGCCCTTCACTCCCTTTGCACACGACGGCCTTCCGTGTTCTTTATTGACTGGCAAGTAACCACGCCGAACACGAAGGACGGCCATGACGAGTATCCCCCACTCCGGAATGGACAGACGCGCCCTCCTGAGGACCGCGGCCCTCACCTCGGGCGCGGCGGTCCTCGGCGGTTCGCTCGGTGCCCTGGGCGCGGGCGGCGCCGCCGCCGAGACCACGGACGCCGCCGCCCAGGCGGCCCCGAACCTGTACTGGCGCGGCGCCTGGAACGCGCGCCCGCCGAGCGGCCCCATCCAGGTGCTGGCCAACCGGCCGCAGTACATCGTGGTCCACCACACCGCGACGGCCAACAGCACCAACTACACGCTCGACCACGCGCTGAACCTGTCCAAGTCGATCCAGAACTACCACATGGACAGCAACGGCTGGATCGACACCGGCCAGCAGCTGACCATCAGCCGGGGCGGCCACCTCATGGAGGGGCGCGACCGCACCCCCGAGTCGATCGCGGCCGGCCACCACGTCGTGGGCGCCCACGTGGCGAACAACAACAACACGTGCATCGGCATCGAGAACGAGGGCACCTACATGACCCAGGGCCCCACCCAGGCCCTGACGAACACGCTGGTCGACACCCTGGCCTGGCTGTGCGGGGCGTACGGCCTCAACCCGGGCAGCGCGATCCGGGGACACCGTGACTTCAACGCCACGGCGTGCCCCGGCGACGTGCTCTACTCCATGCTCCCCGAGCTGCGCAACAGGGTCGCGCAGACCATGCGGGCCCAGGGCCTGCCCATCGCCGCCGCGCCCGCGAACGTCGTGGACGGCCCGACCTTCCCGCCGGTCCCGGACGACGAGCCGGACCACGAGTTCTACCACGGCCCGCTGCGGGGCCCGGACGACATCTCCCGCTAGCCGCGACGCAGAGGACATCACCCCGTTCGGTGTCACTCTCGACCCTCCCACGGTGCCCGCCCGACCCGGTCCACGTCCGGGACGGGCGGGCACCGCCGCGCTCGGCCGACCAGGCATGTCGAACGTCACTCCACGTCATCATCTCACTACACTCTGCCGTGACCGCCGTCCGCGCGCACGGGCGTCACGGACGTGACCGCGCCGGCACCCACGACCGGAGGAGCACGTCATGCGGGCCACGAAGGTAGCCGACTGGGACGGCCTCGAACCGCTCCGGCCGGCGCACGCGCGCGTCTCCAACGTCGACCTGGTCGTCCTGCGCCTGCCGGGGGACACCGGCAGCGATGACGGGGTACGGGTCCTGTACGGACGGTGCCGGCACCGGGGAGCGCTCATGTCCGACGCCACCGTCCAGGACGGGGACCGGCTGGTCTGCGGCGTGCACGGCTCCACCTACGACGCCCGCAGCGGCGTCAACCTCTACTACGAGGGCGAGGACCTGGAACGGTTCGGGGCCTGGGTGGAGGACGGCGCGGTCTGGGTCGACGAGGAGGAGGTCCTCGCCTGGGAACGCGAGCACCCCCAGAACTACGACCGCACCGCCTACCAGGGCTCCTACGCCGACTTCACGGGCACCCCGGACGAGCCGTTCAACGACCGTATCCACGAGCTGGCCTCGGAGGGGCTCAGCCGGGTGGGCCACCACGGTGAGGTGGCGGCCATGGGTGTGCCCCGGAGCGAGCTCCCCTCCTGGGACGACCTCCAGATCGTCACCGCGGAGCTCCACACGCCCCCGCTGCTCGACGACCACCCGGTGGGCACCGAGGTGGTGGTCGGCCCCAACGCCCGCCGCCCCCTCACACTGGACATCCCCCTGCTGGTCTCGGACATGAGCTTCGGCGCGCTCTCCGCCGAGGCCAAGACCGCGATGGCCCGGGGCGCCGAACTGGCCGGAACCGGAATCTGTTCGGGAGAGGGCGGGATGCTCCCGGTGGAGCAGGAGGCCAACAGCCGCTACTTCTACGAGCTCGCCTCCGCCCGTTTCGGCTACTCCATGGACAAGGTGGCCCGCTGCCAGGCCTTCCACTTCAAGGGCGGCCAGGCCGCCAAGACCGGGACCGGAGGCCACCTGCCGGGCAGCAAGGTGAGCGGGCGCATCGCCGAGGTGCGCGAGGTCCCCGAGGGCCGCCCCGCCATCTCTCCGGCCCGCTTCCCCGACCTGGTCTCGATCGCCGACTTCCGCCGGGTGGCGGCCGAGGTGCGCGAGGCCACGGGAGGCATCCCGGTGGGCTTCAAACTGTCGGCCCAGCACGTCGAACGCGACCTGGACGCCGCGCTGCGGATCGGGGTGGACTACGTGATCCTGGACGGCCGGGGCGGCGGCACCGGGGCCGCCCCGCTGCTGTTCCGGGAGAACATCTCGGTGCCGACCATCCCCGCCCTGGCCCGGGCCCGGCGCCACCTGGACCGGTTGGGCCGCCGCGACGTCACCCTGATCGTCACCGGCGGCCTGAGGGTCCCCGCCGACTTCGTCAAGGCGCTGGCCCTGGGCGCCGACGCCGTGGCCGTCGCCAACTCCGCCATGCAGGCGATCGGCTGCCTGGGCATGCGGGCCTGCCACACCAACAACTGCCCGGTGGGCATCGCCACCCAGCGACCGCACCTGCGCGCCCGGCTCCCCGTCGCGGAGGCCGCCGAACGCCTCGACCGCTTCCTGCGCGCGTCGGTGGAGCTCATGCAGGTGATGGCGCGAGCCTGCGGCCACGACCACCTGGGCGGGTTCAACCCCGACGACCTGGTGGCCTGGAAACGCGAACTCGCCGACCTGTCCGGTGTGGCCTACGGCGGGGTCTCCGCCTGAGGGCGGCGCCGGTGCCCCGCCGACTCGCGGACCGCGCTCACCCCCGTGGTCCCACCTCCCGGGTCAGCCGCTCCACGGCGCGTTCCAGCAGGTGCCGGTCGTCCAGGTCGGCGTGGCCCAGGGGCAGCATCTCCCGCAGCGCCTCGTGCCCGCCGCCCCCGCGCAGGTGGGACAGGAGGACGTCCCGCCAGGTGCGGGGGACGACGGCGAAGGACAGGTGGAGCGAGAGTTCGTCGGTGGCCGCCCCGGCGTGCGGGTGCCCTCGCGGAATGTAGAGCGTCCGCCCCGGGGTGAGCACCGTCTCCAGGACCGGCTCGAACTCCGGTTGGGTGTCCGCGCTCGGCACCGTCGGCCACGGTGTCTCCGGGGCCCCGACCGACCACGACTTGGACCCGTGGACCTGGCACAGGAACCCGCTGGCCAGGTCGTAGTGGGGGCGCACCCCCGAGTTGCCCGCGGGGGTCAGGAAGGCCGCGCAGTAGACACCGAAACCCAGCTCCCGTTCCAGGGCCGACGCCAGCCGCTCCACCTCGGGGACCAGGAGGCGGACCTCCTCGAAGACGATGGTCGCGCCCGCGTCGTGGGCCCGTAGCAGGGCGGCGCGGTCGGCCACCTCCTCCCGGCCCCGGCCCGGGCGCCCCCGGGCGGTGGCGAACCGCTCCCGCGCGAGCGGAGCCCCCTGCTGGAACACCCGGAAGCAGGACGCGGGGAGCCCGGGCCGGTCCAGCAGGGACAGCGCCGCCTCCAGGGGGAAGGCCTCCCGGACGGCCGGGCCCGCCGCCGCCACGACCGGGGTGTGCTCCCAGTGCCGCAGGAAGGCGTCGGCGTCCCCGACGAGCCGTTCGAGGACCGGCAGCGTCCCCGGGGTCGGTGTACCGCGGTGTCGTGTCGTCATGTGGTCTCCCTGGCGAGGCTCGTACGCGACTCGGCTTCCCTCTCGGCGGCCAGCAGGACCGCCAGGCGGGGTTCGCGCTCGGCGGGTGGCAGCGGCGGTAGTCCGCTCCGGGCACGGACGAAGGCGTAGCCGCTGTCGGCGGCGACGGCCCGGGCCTCCTCGGCGGCTCCCGACTCCGGGTCCGTCCCGGCCAGTTCACCGAGCACCGCGAACAGTTCCGCCTCGTCCCGCAGGGCGCGGCAGACCCGCGCGGTACGGCGCAGGACCCGGGCCCCGTCCTCCTCACGCCCCCGGGCGAGCAGCGCCCCGGCCCCCGCGCGCAGGACGGTCACCAGGTCGGCGGAGGGCGCGCCCTCGGCCAGGGCGTCCAGGGCCCGCAGGAGGGTGTCGGTCCGCGCCGCGTCGGCGGAGGCCGCGTGCACCTCGACGGCGGCGGACGCCAGAGTCGGCACGGAGTCCGGCGCGGGTTCGGGAACCCGCGCGCCCGCGCGCAGGGCGAGCAGCGCGGAGGCCTCCCTCACGTGCGGGAGCGCGCGGGCGGTGCCGCGCCAGCGGCTCACGTGCGCGGCCAGCAGGTCCTCGCGCCGCCCGCGCGCCAGCGCCTTGGCCGTCTCCACGACGTGGGTGTGGGTGACGAAGGTCCGACCGGCCTCGGTCCCCAGGGCGCTCTCCGCCTCGTCCGGGGTCAGCCCGTGCTCGGGATAGGCCCCCGAGGCGAACACGCCCGCGTCGGCCAGTCCCTCCGGAGCGGGGAAGTGGGGCAGGGCCCCCTCCCAGTCGCCCCGGATCACCCGGAGCCGACCGATGTTGATCCAGGGCTGGAGCACCCGGACCGTCTCGGATCGGGGCAGGACCCCGCCGCGGACCAGGGACAGCAGCACACGGGCCTGGCGCCAGCAGGACCTCTCGCTCTCGGCGAGGTCACCGGCCATCGCGAGGACGAGGGCGCCCCGGTTCGCGGCCCGGCAGTAGGCGTCGACGTCGAAGGAGGCCCGGCGGGAGGCCCGTTCCATCTCGGCGGCGCACTCCCGGGCCCGTTCCCACACCGACGTCTTGGTGAGGCGGTTCTCGGGGGACAACAGGCGCAGGGGCAGGTCACGAACGGGCGCGGACGCGTCCATCGTCCACCTCCTTGTTCTTCGGTGCGGGCCGCTGCGGGCGCGAGGCCCGGTGCATCTGGGGCGGGGCCTCCCAGAAGGTGTCGATGTCCAGGGAGCCGTCGCGGGAGCGGATGTCCGCGCGCGCCGGGACCGGCAGCGACTCGACGGCGTCGCCCTCCACGCTGATCAGGCGGTTGTCGAAGGAGAACACGCAGGGGGCGCCGCGCGCGGCCAGTTCGCCGGGCACGTCGAAGGCGCGGCCGCTGTTGACGTTGACCAGGCGGGTGGGCCGCCGTCCGGGGTTCCGGGCGATGAGCCACTCCCCGCTGTGCGAGGCGCGGACCTCCTCGGGCGGCTCTTCGAGGTCCAGCCGGTAGACGGCCTCGGGAGGGTCGGTCTCCGTGCGGTGGAACCGCAGGGTCCTCGGGGCGTCCTCGAGGACCGCCCAGACGCCGCCCAACACCTCCTCGTAACAGGCCAGGCGGTGGTGCCCGCCACCGGAGAGCGCGGAGGCCGTCACCTCCCCGGTGGCCGGGTCCGCCCTGAGGACGGTTCCGTCCGACAGCACGCACAGCACCGCCCGCCGCCGGTGCTGCCAGGCCAGGAGCAGGGCGGGGGCGTCGAGCGGGCGCACCGTCGGCGCCCCCGTCGCGGACGGCAGGACGAGTTCCTCCGAGGTGGCGGTGACGAGCCGGGTTCGCCCGTCCGGACCGGCGCCGCGGGTTTCGAGCAGGAGCGCTCCGGGCGCGGCCCGCGCCTCCTCGCGCGCACCCGCCGCCGGGCTCCACGAGCGGACGCGGTCGCCGTCCTGGAGGAGGAAGCGACCCGTGCCGGCACCGGCGCGCACGGACGCCCCTGGCCCCAGGCCGACGATCCGCCCGCTCTCGGGTCCCCGCAGCGCCATCGCCCTGACCCGGCCGGTCGTGTCGGTCCAGGCGCACCAGGTGCCGTCGTCGTCGACCGCGACCTCCGCGCGGTGCCCGGCGCTCACCGCGCTCCCCCGGCGGACGCCGCCGTGGTGATGGTGGGACCGATCCACACCTTCTGCGGCGGGCAGGGCCGCTTGCCCTCCTGGATGCGCACCAGGGGACAGTGCGCGCCCTGGCAGGAGGGCCGGAAGAAGCAGGAGTGGCAGCCGGTGTCCTTGGCGTCGTCGTTGTCGACCCACAGGCTCATGAGCTCGGGGTCCAGCCCCAGGTCGCCCTCTGCGGTGAGCTGTCCGACCGCGTTGCGGGGGTCGCGCAACGCGACCGTGCACTTGTTGACCACCCCGTTGGGCCGGATCACGAAGGACCACGGGGAGGCCGCGTAACAGACCGAGCCGTTCGGTTTGAGGAACACGTCGTCGGCCGGGGCCAGCCCCGCCTCCACGGCGTTCGAGCACAGGTCGAGCTTGGTCATCTCCGCCTGCTTGCCCGCGTAGGCCTCGGACTCCTCGCCCTGGGGCCCTCCCCAGTCACCGACGGGACGGTAGATGACCCGGAACCGGGGGTCGCCCGCGTACAGGCCGCCCAGCTGATCGATGAGTTCGGGCACGTGGACGCTGTTGGCCTCGGTGAAGTTGGTCCGGACGATCACGGTGAAGTCCGCGTCCGTCCCGGCCATCGAGGTGAGGTTGGCGACGATGTCGTCGAAGGTCCGGCCGCCGCCCATGAGGAACCGCGAGGAGTCGTGGGTGTGCGCGGGGCCGTCCAGGGTGACCTGGTAGTTGCTGATGCCCAGCTCGACGCAGCGCCGCGCGACCTCGGGGGTGAGCAGGAGGCCGTTGGTGGTGATCCCGGCGGCGTACTCGATGCCCTCCTCCGCACAGAACTCCAGGAAGAAGGTGCTGAGCTCTTCGATCACGTCGAAGGCCACCAGCGGTTCGCCGCCGAACCAGGCGACCGTGAGCCGCTCGATGCCGTATTCGCGGCGGTGGCGCCGCACCAGCTCCTTGACGCCCTCCCGCACCTCGGTGAGCATCCGGCCCAGGGCGAAGTCCTCGTAGCAGTAGGTGCACCGGAAGTTGCACGCCTCGGTCGGCATGATGATCAGTTCGAGGCGGTCGGTCCGGTTCTTGCGCCGTTCGCGCAGGTCGTCGGCGTCCGCGAGCTCGTCGTGGTCCTCGGCCACCAGGAAGCCCTTGGTGACGAGGGTGTCGAACAGGCGGGCCTCGTCGGCGGGGTCCGGCCGGTTCAGGAGGCCCCTGCGGTTGTGCAGCAGGGCGTGCACCCGCTCCCCGAGGGGGTCCCGGACGCGGAAGACGCTTCCGCGCATGGAGTTGTACAGCACGACCGCGTCACCGTCGTCGGTCCTGGTGACGACGTTGAACCTGGAGGGTCGAAAGGTACCGGTGACGGTGGTGTCAGCCATGGGCAGTCCTCTTGTGGCGCGGGTGGGGAGACCAGGACCCCGTGGCGGGGACCGGGGTCCTCCGGTCCCGCCACGGGGCCTGTAGCTACCACGTCCTCAGCCTCCTGGGCCGAGGGCGGTCACGGGGGCTGCTAGCAGCCGAAGTCGATGACCGAAACCTCGTCACCGGCGATGGACTCGGTGATGATCTCCTCGAACTCCTGCATGGGAACCATTCCTCTCAATAAAACTGGAAAATGGGCCGGAAAAACCGGGACAGGCAGACCCGAATTCTCCGGGTTGCATCCTTGACATTCGCGCCGAAGCATCTGCGAACGGTGCCGAGTCTAGGAGTCCGATTTTTCCCGTGTCAACACTCGAGCGGGGCTTTCGCGGGCTTTTTTTGCACAACCGAGAACGCCGAAAAAATGGCATGACAAAACAGCCGGGGCGTGCATGGAGAAAGAGAATGAGGAGAGGGGGAATCTCCTGTTTCTCCTTCGCCGACCACGCCTCGGCCCGGCGGGGCGGACCGGATGCGCGTTCCTCCGGTCACCCCGCGCGCACGCCGGGGGTCAGGGGGCGGGGGTCGTCTCCTTCTCGTGGAGGGCGGCGGCCCGGGCCCGGAGGGCACGGCGGTCCGGCTTGTCGGTCCGCGTGCGCGGGAACTCGTCGAGCAGGTGGATCTCCCGGGGCCGCTGGTGCACCGGCAGGTGCTCCCTGAGGGCGTCGCGCACGCGCGCGAGCGCCTCCTCCCGGTCCCCGGGCTCCACCACCGCGAAGGCGACCAGCCGGTCACCCCGGGCCAGCCCGGTCGGGACGCCCACCACCGCGGCCTCGCGCACCGGGTCGCAGGCGGCCAGGACGTCCTCGACGAACCTCGGCGGAATGGTCTCCCCGTGCACCACCAACGACTCCTTGATCCGGCCCTCGATGGTCAGGTGGCCGTCGGGATCGACCGTTCCCCGGTCCCCGGTGCGCAGCCACCCGTCCGCGGTGAAGGCGTCCGTGTTCGCCGCGTCGTCGTCCAGGTAGCCGTCCATCAGGCCCGGCCCGTGGAGGAGGACCTCCCCCTCGGCCGGGTCGATCCGGGCGGACGACCCCCTGATGAGCGGTCCCACGGTGCCGGGCCGCCAGTCACCGGGCAGCGACTGCGTCACCCACGCCACCGTCTCCGAGAGTCCGTACCCGTCGTGGATCGGTCCGCCGACCAGGTCGGCGTAGGCGCGCACCAGACCGACCGGAAGGACGTCGCCCCCGCAGCCGCGCAGGTCCAGGGCGCCCAGCGCGGTCGCCAGCTCCGGGTCGCGGCGGGCCGCCGCCAGCAGGGCCGCGTACATCGAGCCGACCCCGTCCAGCCGGGTGTAGCGGCCCCCACGGAGCAGCCCCGCCACCCGGTCCAGGCTCAGCCGGGACTCCACGTGCATCTCGAACCCGTGCTCCAACCAGTACTGGACGATGCCCCAGCCGTAGGAGTTGAGGAGGGACATCGGCACCAGCATGCGGTCCCGGGAGGTGATCTCCGCGTGGGCGGCGACCTCGTTCCGGTGGTAGCCGATCGCCGAGCGCGACAGCTCCACCGCCTTGGGTTCGCCACTGCTCCCCGAGGTGTAGAGCAGGGTGTGCGCCGTCTCCGCGAAGTCGGGCAGACCCGTGTCCCCCTGGGGCCGCGCCCCAGGGGAGCCGTCCCCGCCCGGGGTGACCACCGCGGCCACCCTGCGGGTACGGGCCACGCTGCGCCACCGCTCCCCCTGGCACAGGACCGGGGCTCCGAGCGACTCGGCCGCCAGGGCCGTGACCACGGCCGTGTAGGGGTCGTCGCGCGCGATGACGACCCCGCGCCCCGGCCCGGCGCCCGCGGAGGCCAGGGCCCCGGTCAGGGCCGCGCTGTCGCGGTCGAGTCGGCCGCGCGGGACCTCCTCGCCGTCGATGACGAGTCTTCCTGTCACCTGACTCCTCCGCTCATGTGGTGGTCGGGACCCGGTCGCGGCGCACCCGGGCCGGCCCCGAGGCCGGTACCTCCAGGCCGCGCGCCCGAGCGTCGGGCACCAGGACGGTGACGTCGAAGTGCTCCTTGGTGAGCCGCTCGAACAGGTTGCCCGGCCCGATCACGTGGACCCGGTCCACCCCGAGGGCGCGAAGCCGGTCCACGACCAGGGGGAAGTCGACCGGTGTGACGCAGTCGTCCCGCAGCAGGGCCCGCAGGTCCCGGGCGGAGTCGACGAGCGCGCCGTCCGACCCCCGGACCAGGCCGAGCCGAGCGTCCCGGAAGGCGAACCCGGACAGGGCCCGCCCGATCCGGTCGCGCAGCGGAGCGTTCACGCCGCTGTGCTCGGCCTGGGGAAAGGTGAGCACGGGCACCCCTCCCCCGGCCCGGACGGCCCGTTCGAGAGCGGGCAGGCTCTCGGCGGAGACGTTGAGCAGGTGGATGGTGTCGCTGAAGTGGCCCGCCACCTCCGCCCACCCTCCCCCTGCCTCCACGTCCTCGCGCAGCTGCGCGAGACGCTCCCGTCCGACCCGGTACATGAAGTGCGAGACCCGGCCACGATCGGTGGCGTTCCACTCGTTCTCGCAGGTGGCGACGGCCTCGCCCATCAGCATCATGTCCGCGAAGGACAGCGCTCCGGAGAAGTGCAGGGCGGGGAGGTGACCGATGCTCGCGGCCGCGCAGACCCCGGACTCCGCCCCCTCCTCCTCCCGGACCCGGTCGGCCAGGGCCGCGCAGGTGACGAGGTAGGCCCGCCGGACCTCGGGCGAGTAGGACTCCGTGGCACCGGCGAACCCGGACAGGACCCGGTGGCCCAGGACCTCCTCCGCCTCCTCCAGCCGTTGGCGGGCGTAGGGGTCGGTCTCCAGGAACTCGCCGACCTTGGCGTGCAGCGGCGGCACCGTCCCGCCGAAAAGGACAGCCCTCATGACCGGACCGCCAACGCGTCCTCGAAGGAGGACGCCTGGTCGAAGCGAACCACCTCTGCCCGCCGGGCCAGGGTCATGAACCGGAAGGACTTGCCGATGAAGTGGCCCGGGCCGACCACGACGAACCGGGTCGTGCCGAGTTCCAGGAGGCGCTCGATCCCCCGCGACCAGTGCACGGTGCGGGTGTACTGGCGGATCAGGGCGTCGCGCACCTCCTCCGCCGTGGACAGCGGGGTGGAGTCCATGTTGCAGATCAGCGGCACGTCGGGGGTCCGTACCCGGTCGCGCTGCCCCCACTCCGCCGCGAACCGCTCCTCGGCGGGCGCCAGCATCGGCGCGTGCCCGGGCGGCCCGTGCGGGATGCGGACGCCGACCCCGCCCCCGGCGGCCGCGAGCTCGTTGACGGCCGTCAGCGCCGCGGCCTCCCCGGAGACGACCATCTGGTCGTCACCGGTGACGGCGCAGGGAGCGGCGTCCAGCCCCCGGGCGGTGAGCTCCTCGATCTTCGCGAACACGGACGGCAGGTCGACGCAGTAGCAGAACGTGCTCCCGTAGTCGCGGCCCGAGAAGACCTCCCCCTCGACCGTGGCCATGGTCCGCACGGTGCGCACCGCGTCGTCGAACGCGAGGGCCCCTGCGGCCGCGGCCGCCGTGATCTGGCCCAGGCTCAGACCCGCCATGTACGCCGCGCCCTCGCGGTACCGGTCGGGCAGGGACTCGTACAGCGCCACGCCCAAGGCCACCGACATGGGCCGGATCAGCGGGCCCTGGTTGACCAGGTCCGCGTCGGCGGAGTGGAAGGCCTCGTCCAGGTCGACGCCGACCGCCTCGGAGGCCTGCTCCAGGCGGCGCCGCACCCGGGGCAGGGCCTCGTACAGGTCGCGGTAGTCCCCCGGGCGCATGGCGACCTGGGGGTTGAACAGGATCGCGGTCCGCTCGCTCATCGTGTCTTCGCCATCCCCCGGATCACCGACGTCAGACCGCCGTCGACCACCATGGTCTGCCCGGTCATGTAGCTGGAACCGTCGCGGGCGAGGAAGACGACCGTCTCCGCGATCTCCTCCGGCCGCGCCGGACGCCGCAGGGGGATGCGCTCGTTGATGATGACCTCCTTCTGCTCGATCGGGAACTGCTGGATCATCCCGGTGTCGTCCGAGTAGCCGGGGGCGACGGCGTTGACCCGGACCCCGTGCATGGCGAACTCGGCGGCCAGGGACGCGGTGAGCCCCGTCAGTCCCGCCTTGCTGGCGCAGTAGGCGCTCAGGCCGCCCTTGCCGACCAGGCCGAGGATGGAGGAGACGTTGACGATCGCGCCGGACCCCTGGAGCATCATCGGCAGCGCGCACGCCTTGATGCAGTGGTAGGCGCCCACCAGGTTGGTCTGGATCACGTCCGTCCACCCCTCGGTGGAGTCCGTGGAGACGATGGTGCCCGCTGTGCAGATCCCGGCGTTGTTGACCAGGACGTCGATCCGGCCGTACTCCTTGGTCAGACCCTGGACGGCGGCGGAGACGCCCTCGTAGTCGCGCACGTCGACCCTGAGGGCACGGGCCGTGCCCCCGGCCGCGCTGATCTCCTCGGCGGTCTTCTCGGCCACCTCGGACCGGTTGAGGTAGCCCACGGCCACCGTGGCTCCGAGGTCGGCCAGCCGGGTCGCCACGGCACGGCCCAGTCCGCTGCCGCCGCCGGTGACGAGGGCGACCCTGCCTTCGAGTTCCTTGGTCATCTCACGACTCCTCTGCTTCCGCGTAGGCCCGGCGGATGTCCCGGGGCCACTGGTCTCGCATGTACGCGCGCAGCAGCGCGCGCGCCTCGGCCTTGTCCGAGGCGGGGACGGTGTCACCGAAGAAGGCGTCGCCGGTCATGCCGCTCTCGTCCGCGCCGTAGTACTCCTCGCGCAGGTAGGAGGTGACGACCGCGTCGTGGTAGGCGCCGTCGAGGAAGAAGTAGTCGCGCAGGACCCCCTCGATCACCATTCCGGACTTGATCATCATGCGGACGACGCGGACGTTGAAGGCGGCCGTGACGAACTCGACCCGGTGCGCGTTGTGGGCGTGGAACAGTTCGTGGACCAGCAGCCACGACGCCTCGCCCCCGCACCCCGAGTCCCAGAGTTCGCTGTCGCCGATGACCCCGCCGACGGTGTAGCTACCGGGGTACTTGCGCTGGCGCCACTGCACCAGGCCGACAGGGACCCCGTCGTGCGTGCGGACCATCGCGTACTTCTCGGGCCCCGCCGCGATGGCGCCGCGGATGTCCGACGTGCTCGTGAACCGGGCAGAGCCGCCGGTACTGAGCGCCCCGACCATGCCGCGCCGGAACCACTGGGCGACCAGCGGGAACTCGTCCTCCTCGATCGCGGAGACGGTGACCAGGGCGCCCTTCACTCGCCCGCCCCCCGGCGCTCGGACAGGAAGAGCGCGATCGAGGCGGGCGTACGGAAGGTCTCGGTGGCGATCTCGGAGACGTCGAGGTCGTAGCGCTGGCGCAGGTCGGCGAGAAACCTCAGGACGTCCATGGAGTCGATCCCGTAGTCGCACTGGGGGCCGAACAGTTCCTCGTCGCCGCCGATCGACTCGGGGTCGACGTCGAGTTCGAACAACTCCACATAGACCTTCTTGACTTCACTTTCGAACGACTCGGTCTTACTCATCTGTCCATTCCAATCACTGTGGGGATGATGGATGTTCTTGTATGTTCATTCCTGCTCGACACGTATTCATCGAACGGCGGGAACGAGGAACACATGGCAGCGGAATTCACAGCGGACGAATCGGTGGTCCTCGACATCGTTCAGGAGGCGACTGACGCCCCGGGAACGCCGATCACGAGGGGCGACCTCCTCCAGGACGTGGGGGTGGACTCGATCGCCGGATACGAGATTCGTCTACTGATCAGGGAGAGGTGCGGGGTGGAGGTCCCGGAGGAGGGGTTCGAGGACCTCGGCAGTGTGGGGGACCTGCTGGACCTGGTCCGCGCTCAGGCGGCGGGGGCGGCCTGCTGACGCAGGCACATGCTGCCCCAGAGGAAGCCGGCCCCGATGACGGCGATCAGCACGTGTTCGCCCGCGCGGGGCCGGCCGCTCCTCTGGAGCCGGTCGAGCACCGTGAAGATCGTGGCGGCACCGGTGTTGCCGTACTCCTCGATGGTGGTCACGGCCTTCTCCCTGGGCTGTCCCAGCGCGTCCATGAGGCCGGTCACGAGGTTCTTGTTGGCCTGGTGGAAGACGTAGTGGTCGACCTCGTCCGCGCGCAGACCGGCGAGCTTGAGCGTCTCCTCGACGCTCGGCGGGACGCGGGTCATGACCTGCTCCCACACCTCCGGACCGTTCATCTTGAGGTAGTGGCGGCCGGTGCCCACGACCTCGGGGCCGAACGGTTCGCGCGTTCCCCCCGCCGGGACCTCCACCCCGTGGGAGAGGGTCCCGCCCAGGCTCCAGGACAGCACCCCGCTGGACTCCTCCACCGGCCCGAGGACGGCGGCGCCCGCCGCGTCGCCAAAGAACACCCGCGTGGAGCGGTCGTCGGGGTCGGTGATGCGCGAGAGCGCCTCGGCCCCGATCACCAGCACCCGCTGGAACTGTCCCCCCTGGAAGAGGTGCAGCGCCGTCCACATGCCGTACAGTCCGCCCGAGCACGCCGCCTGGTTGAGGTCGAGCGCCACCGCACGGCGGGCGCCGATCCGCTCGGCCACCGTCAGCGCGGTGGAGGGCAGCAGCTGGTCGAAGGTGAAGGTCGCGACGATGACGCAGTCGAGGTCGGCGGCGTCGGTCCGAGCCTCCTCCAGAGCGCGTTCCGCCGCGGCGACGCACATGTCGGTGGTGCCGACCCCCTCGGGCAGGAACCGGCGTTCGCGGATGCCGGTCCGCGCGACGATCCACTCGTCACTCGTGTCGAGGCGCCGCGAGAGCTCCTCGTTGGTGACCACGGTGTCGGGGACGTGGGAACCGACCCCCAGGATTCCCACGGGGTACCTGTGGGGAAGCGTGCTGCCGGAGGTGGAGGGGACATCCTGGTGTGGTCTCATGACACTTCCTTCGCACTGGGGGGTGCCTGGTCAGGGGGTGTCCCCGGAGAGCGGTCCGGGGACGCGGGGAGGGAGCTCAGCCGCCGTGTGCTGGGGTCGAGGGAGACCCACACGGCGACGACCGACATGAGCAGGGTGAAGCCCAGGAACAGGGGCGGGGTTCCGGCGAACTGGAGACCGAACCCCGCGGCGAGGGGTCCCAGGGGCGCGGCGACGCCCGTGACGAACGTGCAGGCGCTGCCCACCCGGGCCTGGAGCCGGTCGGGGGTGTTCAGGAGCTGGTAGGTGCCGAGGATGATGGACAGCAGCGGCGCGGCCGCCATGGCCCCCGCGAGCGGGAACACCACCGTCCAGTGGTCGACGAGGGGGATCGCGACCACGACCGTGACGGGGAGCCACCACAGCGCGGCCAGCACCAGGGTCCGGGAGGAGAACCTGCGCAGCAGGGCCGAGGCGCCCAGCGCGCCACAGATCCCGCCGAGGCTGGCGACGCCGAGCACCGTCCCGATCTGGCCGGTGCCCACGCCCGCCTCGGCGCCGACCATGACGACGGTGAGCACGACACCGGTGATCACCAGGTTCGGGGTGACGCAGCTGAGCAGCAGCACCCGCAGCTCGGGGCGCGCCCAGATCCACGTGAACGCCTCGGTCCAGGTGTGGTGCCTGCCCCCGCCCCCGGAACCCCGGGGCGTCCTCGGGTCCTGCAACCGCTCCTTGACGAAGAGCAGCCCGAACGCCGCGAACGCGTGGCCCAGGGCGGCCGCGCCGAACGGCAGGGCCCGGGACGCGGCCATCAGCCACCCGCCGAGCACCGGTCCGACGAGCGAGGCGACCTGGTTGCGCGCCTCGTTGCGGCCGACCGCCGCGGACAGGTCGCCGGGCCGCACGATGTGCCGCAGCGCGGCGCGCTCGGCGAACCGGTAGGCCTCGTGCCCGACCACGTCCACCAGCGCGACGACCACCACCAGCCACAGCATCCAGGTCGCCCCAGTGAACAGCCCCGCGCACAGGACCGCCATCGCGAGCATCCGGGTGCCCTGCGCCGCGATCATCAGCGCGCGCCGGTCGAACCGGTCGGCCGCCGCCCCGGCGGGGAGCCGGGCGGCCACCGCCGCCACCCCCAGGAGGAAGGTCACCGACCCGGTCAGGGCCGGTGTGCCTCCCAGGTCCAGGAGGATGACGGGGTAGGCGACGGCCCCCATGCCCGGCCCGAGCTGCGCGGCGAACTGACCGGTCCAGAGGATACGGAACGACCGGTTGACGCGCAGGGGGGCGCGGGTGTGCTCAGGGTTGGCCACGGAGCGCCTCCGCAGGGGGTACCTCGCCCGCTCTTCGCGACGTCAGGACCGACACGACCGTGGAGAAGACCAGGGTGACCCCGACGACCCCGACCAGCACGGACACCGGGACCGTGTAGACGACCCCGGGCAGGTCCACGCGCAGCGAGTCGACCAGCCCCGGCGAGACCGCGAAGCCCAGACCCACACCGAGGGCGATACCGCTCACGGTGATGACCAGCGACTCGATCAGGAAGAGCCTGCGTACCCCGGACACCTGCATGCCGATGGCGCGCAGAACGCCGATCTGGTTGCGGCGCTCGGAGATCGACCTGATGCTGACCACCCCGAGGGCGGCGCAGCCGACGACCAGGCCGAAGCCCATGAACGCCATCAGCAGCCACTGCACGACACCGTTGGACGAGGCCTGGAACTCGACCTCCTCCCGCATGGGGGTGGTGGTGACGCCGTGGTCCATCAGCGCGCGCTGGAGGGCGACCTCCAGTCGCGCGGCCCCGTCGGGGTCCTGGGCCCGGACGAACCAGTTCGCCGGAACGCTGTCCCGGCCGGTGACCCGGCTCAGCCCCTCTGACGAGGTGACGACGTCGCCGAGGTAGGCCGCGCTGCGGTCGACCACACCGATGACCCGGAGCGTGGTGCGGCCGCCGTCCGGGGCGGTGACCTCCAACCGCAGGTTCGCGGGGAGGTGGTCGTCCAGGACGTCCACTCCCTCCAGTTCGAGGTCGCCGCCGCCGCCCACGAAGGCCGCGGAGTCGCTGGGGATCATGGCCGCCGAGACCACAGCCGTGTTCGGGGAGCGGCGGAGTTCGTCCCACACCTCCTCGGAGGTGTCCAGGCCGTCCGCGCGCAGGAAGACCGGGTAGCGGTTGCCCAGGAGGTAGTCGTCGTCGGCGCCCCAGACCCGGACCTCCTCGGCCCCGCCGTCGGCGTCGACCTGGCGGGCCCGGGCCCGCACCTCCTCGTACCCGCCGACGCCCGAGAGCTTCGCGGTGTCCACGCGCGGGCTCTCCTCCAGCACGCGGCGCAGTTCGGGCGGCGCGCCCTGGGCGGCGACCCACTCCGCCCGCACGTCGTACCCCCCGGTCACCGACCGGTGGTCGGAGTAGACCTGGTTGACGGCGGCGGTGACGAACCCGCTGAGGGTGATGGTGAGGACGACGATGCTCAGCATCGCGATGGTCATCCCGGCCTGGACCCGGTTGCGCACGGAGTAGGCCACCGAGATGGGCACGACCGAGGTCATCGCGGGCAGGGGCGACAGGACCCGGCGCAGGAACCGCTGGACGAGGTCGCTGTTGGCCACGAACAGCCACACGCCCGCGGCGACCAGGGCCATACCGGCGAGGAAGAACAGCGTGATGCCGGAGCCGGTGTCGCCGAACAGCTCGCCCGGCACGGACCAGAGCGCGATCACGGCGACGGCGCACAGCGAGTGGGCGGCCCTGGCGGGCACCCGCACCCTGGGCAGGAGCGCGCCCAGCCCGCCGAGTGCCAGCGTGAGGCCGGTCAGGGTTTCGGTCGCGGTGCCGTTCTGGACTCCCAGAGCGGCCGTGGCCAGGCCCAGGAGGAGGACGAGCACCAACAGCGGAACCGACCACCAGCGGCGTCGGCGCGGTACCTCGGCCCCGCGCAGCGCCGCGACGATGTCGACCTTGGAGGCGCGCACGGCCGCCAGGGTGAACACGGCCGTGATCACGCAGACGCCGATGAGGTAGGCGGTCGCCATGGCCACGGGGTCGAAGCCGAACTCCAGCGGTGGGGCGGGCATGGACGGGTCGGTGACGCGGTCGCTCAGCACACGCGAGGCGGCGGCTCCCGCGAACCAGCCCAGCAGTGTCCCGGCCGCCGACGCCAGGACGGCGTAGCCGAGCCCCTCGACCGCGAGGACCAGGCCCAGACGGCCCCGCTTCATCCCCATGGCGCGCAGGACGCCGAACTCCTGACGGCGCTCCCCCGCGAGCATCATGACGACCAGGACGATGAGGAGCACGCCCGCGACCATCGAGAGCTGGCTGAAGAGGAGGAAGAGGGTGGCCAGGTCGTTGGCGAGGCGGTCGGCGCTGCCGTGAGCGGAGGCGCGCAGCGGCTCGGCGTCCCATCCACGGTCGTCGACCAGCCCAGACAGGTCGGTGCGGACGGGGTCCTCGTCCTCGTCCCAGGTGACCTCGCCGCCGTAGGAGAGGGTGACGGTGTTGACCCGCCCGTCGAGGTCGGTGGCGCGCTGGAGCGCGGACAGCGGTACGAGGGCCGAGCCGGGCGGAGTCAGCGGCGCCCCGGACTCGTAGACGCCGACGACGCGTGCCGGGCTCCCGGCGACCTCGACGGTGTCGCCGCGCTCGGCGCGCAGTTCCCGCGCCGCGGCGTCGCTCAGCAGGACGTCGTCCGCGCCCAGGCCGTCGCGGGCGATCTCCTCGCCGTCACCGTCGAGAAGGCGGATCGCGGTGTCGTTGTTGGCGGCGCCGAGCACCATGAGCCCCGGGTCGCCGCGGTCGGCCCGTGCGTGGGAGACCGGCAGGCGCAGAGCCAGTAGGGAGGAGACGGTGGTGTCGGGGTCGTCGAGCGCCCGCTCGATGGAACGGACGTCGTCGCGGTCCAGCATGGACGGATCGGCGTCGGTGTCGTCCCGGTCGGTGTCGTCCCGGTCGTCGGTACTCCGGGCGTCACCGTCCCCGGTCCGGTCGTCGCCTCCCGGGGTGACGACGGCGTCGATACCGCCGAGGTCGGCGGTCTGCTGGGCCCGCATCGCCTGGTGGAGCGTGGACTCCAGGGTGAAGGACGCGGAGAACAGCAGCGCGGCGAGGGACAGGCCCATGGCCACGAGCAGGGTCTGGCCGGGGCGCCGGCCGACGTTGCGGGCGGCGATGCGCACGCTCAGCCTGCCGCGCGCGGAGAGCGCGGCGAGCCCTATCAGCAGGAGGGGGGACGCGACCGCGACGGCCAGCGTGATGGCGTCGTTCATCTACTCGTCGCCCCCGGCGGGAGTGGCCTGGCGGTCGGTCCGCGCGTTGGTGACCTCGACCCGGTCCACGCGGCCGTCGAGCATGTGGACCTCGCGGTCGCCGAAGGCGGCCACGTCGGGGTCGTGCGTCACCATGATCAGGGTGAGGCCGTCGGCGTGGAGCTCACGCAGCAGCGCCAGCACCTCGGAGGTCGAGGAGGAGTCGAGGGCGCCGGTGGGCTCGTCCGCCCAGACGATGGCCGGGTCGTGCACGATGCCCCTGGCGATCGCGACCCGCTGCTGCTGGCCGCCGCTCAGCTGGGCGGGCAGGTGGTCGGAGCGTTCTCCCAGCCCCACGCGCGTGAGTGCCGTGAGCGCCTTGCGACGGGCCTCTCTCGGGCGTACCCCACCCAGGAGGAGGGGCATCTCCACGTTCTCGACGGCCGACAGGACCGGGATGAGGTTGTAGCCCTGGAACACGAAACCGGTGCGGCGCGCGCGCCAGGCGGTGCGGCCGCGCTCGGACATGGCGTGGATGTCGTCCCCCTCGACGAGCACGCTCCCGCCGTCGATCCGGTCGAGGCCGGACGCGCAGTTCAACAGCGTCGACTTGCCGCATCCCGAGGGCCCCATCACCGAGACCCACTCGCCCTCGGCGACGTCCAGGGAAACTCCGCGCAGCACCGGAACCGCGATCCGACCATCACCGTATGTCTTTGTTATGTCTTTTGCTCGTACGACTGGGTTGGTCACGGGTTCCCTTACTGGTGTCGCGCCCCGCCACCGACCAGCGGCGGCACGCGGCGGCACTGTGCACTCGTTCAGTTCCGAAGAAGATCTCCGTCTGAGTGCCAAATCGAAGCAGAGGAAATGACCCTTGTCAACACTTCTCGGAGATTCGGATACCGCAATACCCGGCAGGTTTCAGCCAGTGAGACAAAGGAACCGGGTACCGGTTCGCGAGAATGGTTTGACCATTGCTCACACGACCCCGCAACACACCCTTCTCACCATTGCCTTTGCGGAATCCGGGACTGACCCAAACCACTTCACACCAGCCCTACCGGGTCGGACGGGAACCTGGAGAACCACTGTGCGTAGGGGCCTCAGCACGCGTTTCAGCCTTTCGGTACGCGATCCCTCGGCGCACACCGAACGCTGTCGAACACAACCAGAACGCGTTCTCCCGCCATTCACGTTCACCGGAGAACGCCCGAACGGGTGGCGCGCGAAAGAAAACGGAACCCCATGGTTCCCCCACCTTAAGACTCTTTTAAGACTGCATTAAGTTGAAAACCGGATCATTTCTCCACACGCGGGCACGGCGAAGAAGACCACCGAGTTCGGGCGAGGGAATCACGCACCCGAACCGGAGGCCTTACGTCGAAAGGAACTACAAATGTTCACCCAGGAAGTCGCCGATACTCTTTCTGGCCACCTGGCTGGACAGCCCTCCCCAGTTCAGATCGAACATGTGCTCCGTCCACGGCAGTTCCACGTGGTGATGGGGAACCCCCACCGACGCGAGCCGGTCGACCATGCGGCCGTTGTCCTCGGTTCCCAGGAAGAAGTCGTGGCCCGCGGTGATGAGCAGGGTGGGCGGGCTGTCCTCGTCGACCTGGAGGATGGGCGACATCGCCTCGTACTCCCGCGGGTGCTCCTCCGGCGGACCGCCGACCATGCGTTCACTCGACTCCACCAGGTCGTCTCCCACCGGCGACCGGCGCTGACGCCAGGGCACGGGCGGCGCCTCGGCGGTGCCGTCCGTCGCCGAGTACCAAGCGACGACCGCCCCGATCTCGGGGACCTCGGTGTCACAGCTGGGGGCGGGCTCCTCCGAGTACGCGGCGAGCAGTACCAGGAGCCCTCCCGCCGACTGCCCGTTGAGCGCGATCCGCTCGGGGTCGCCGCCGTAGTCGGCGGCGTTCTCGCGCACCCAGCCCAGGGCGCAGCGCACGTCCGCCAGGGCGACCGACCAGTCGCCGTCGGGGAAGTAGCGGTAGTCCACGTCGAAGACCACACGGGTGCCGCCGCTGTCCGCGAGCCAGGTGTCCCATCGGGGCAGCAGGCTCTGCGGCAGGTCCTCCGCGCCGCCGTGCACGTTGACCACGACCGGGAGCCGGGCGCCGTCGGGCACCCCGCCCTCGGGCCGCCACACGTCGAGCTCCAACGGTTCGCCCCCGGGGCTGGCGTACTCGACCGTGACCGGCTCGCGGTCGGCCCGGGTCGCGAACCCGGCCGCGTACTGGAGGGGGTCCAGCCGCAGGCCCTCCTCACGGGCCGTCTGCCAGACGGAGACCGAGGGGACCAGCGCCAGGACCATCAGGAGCGCGTTGGCCCCCGCGAGCACGGCGGCGCCGCGCCCGCCCCCCGAGCGCAGGGCTCTCAGCGCGAGCACCGCCCCGACGAGGGCGGGCAGCGCGAGGAGGGCCGAGAACTCCAGCACGACCAGCGCGGCCTGCCACATCTGGAGAGACAGGGGTGGCAGGAGCACCAGGCCGACCCCGGCCAGGCCGGGAAGGCCCAGCAGTGCCGAGCCGGTGACGAGAGCCCGTGAGCGGGTGGGGGCCTTTGAGGTCAAGCGAGCACAACCTTAATACGTCCGTATCGATACGAGCGTATCATTCATGCCCGCCCTGTGCCAGAATGAACCCGTGCCAAAGATCGTGGACAAGGAGAGCAGACGCCGCGAGATCGCGGAGGCCCTGCACCGGATCGCCGCGCGCCAGGGCCTGGAGGGTGTCAGCGTCCGGACCGTCGCGGCGGAGGCCGGCCTGTCGGCGGGCGCCGTCCAGCGGGAGTTCGACTCCAAGGACCAACTGCTCCGCTTCGCCCTCCACGTGACCGTCGACGAGGTCGCCGAACGCTTCGGACGGTTACGGATCGGGCCGGGCCGACTCGACTTCGCGGGCGCCCTGCGCCAGGTCCTGCTGGAAATGCTCCCCACCGACGAGCGGAAACTGGCCCAGGCCCGGATCTGGGCGGCCTTCTACGCCCGGGCCGCGGTGGACCCCGTGTTCGCCGACACGCTCAGGACCCTGACCGAACAGACCCGCCTCAGCTTCCTCCGCCTCCTGGAGTACGCGCGGGACCAGGGCGCCCTGACCGCCGAGCAGGACCTCGAGGCCACCGCCGAGATGCTCCTGGTGGTCATCGACGGCCTCTGGATCAGCTCGGCGAGACTCCCCGAGGACGCCCCCCTGGACGGACACCGCGCCGCCGTGGAGGCCGCCGTCCGGCTCCTGGAGCAGTGAGCGCCCCGCCCCTCCCGACCGCACCGGTGGCCCGAACCGCCCAGCACTCCCCAAAGCGCCCAGCCCACCACGAAACTACCCACGGGTAACCCCGGTCTCCCCCCACCCGCCCGTCCCTCGTTAGGGTTCCGGTGACCCCGCCCGGGCACCGCGTCCCGCGCGGCCACCGGCAGCACCCGGAGTACCGGCCGCCCCGGCGGCAGCGCCGACCCGCGCCGGTACCGCGACACGGAGTCCAGGAGGCACCCGGCACATGTTCGAGAAGATACTGGTCGCCAACCGAGGTGAGATCGCCATCCGCGCCCTGCGCGCGGGACACGAACTGGGAGCCCGCACCGTCGCGGTCTTCCCCCACGAGGACCGCCACTCCCTGCACCGGCTCAAGGCCGACGAGGCCTACCAGATCGGCGAACCCGGACACCCCGTCCGCGCCTACCTGTCCGTGGACGAGATCGTCCGCGCCGCACGCGAGGCCGGTGCCGACGCTGTCTACCCCGGCTACGGCTTCCTGTCCGAGAACCCCGCCCTGGCCCGGGCCTGCGCCGAGGCCGGCATCACCTTCGTCGGCCCGCCCGCCGAGGTCCTGGAACTGACCGGGAACAAGGCCACCGCCATCGCCGCCGCCCGGCGGGCGGGCGTCCCCGTCCTGGACTCCACCGCACCCTCCACCGACGTGGACGGCCTGGTCGACGCGGCCGAGGAGATCGGCTTCCCCGTGTTCGTCAAGGCCGTCGCCGGAGGCGGCGGCCGAGGCATGCGCCGCGTGGACACCCCCTCCGACCTCCGCGCCTCCATCGAGGCCGCCATGCGCGAGGCCGAGACCGCCTTCGGCGACCCCACCGTCTTCCTGGAACGCGCCGTGGTCGACCCCCGCCACATCGAGGTGCAGATCCTCTCCGACGGAGAGGACGTGATCCACCTCTACGAACGCGACTGCTCCGTGCAACGCCGCCACCAGAAGGTCGTCGAACTGGCCCCCGCCCCCAACCTCGACCCCGGGCTCCGCGAGCGCATGTGCGCCGACGCGGTGCGGCTCGCCCGCGAACTGGGCTACCGCAACGCGGGCACCGTCGAGTTCCTGGTGGGCCGGGACGGCCGCCACGTGTTCATCGAACTCAACCCCCGCATCCAGGTCGAGCACACGGTCACCGAAGAGGTCACCGACGTCGACCTCGTACAGTCGCAGATCCGCATCGCCTCCGGTGAGACCCTCGCCGACCTGGGCCTGTCCCAGGACGCGATCGTCCTCCACGGCGCCGCCCTCCAGTGCCGCATCACCACCGAGGACCCCGCCAACGGCTTCCGCCCCGACACCGGAACCATCAGCGCCTACCGCTCCCCCGGCGGCTCGGGCATCCGCCTCGACGGCGGCACCGCCGCCGCCGGATCGGAGGTCAGCGCCTACTTCGACTCCCTGCTGGTCAAGCTCACCTGCCGGGGCCGCGACTTCGCCACGGCCGTGAGCCGGGCCCAGCGCGCCGTCGCCGAGTTCCGCATCCGGGGCATCTCCACCAACATCCCCTTCCTCCAGGCCGTCCTGGAGGACGACGACTTCCGCCAGGGGCGGGTGACCACCTCGTTCATCGAGGAGCGCCCCCAACTCCTGACCGCTCGCCCCTCCGCCGACCGGGGCACCCGCCTGCTCACCTACCTGGCCGACGTGACGGTGAACAAGCCGCACGGCGAACGCCCCCACCTGGTCGACCCCGCCGACAAGCTGCCCGCGGTGCCCGAGGGCACGCCACCCGCCGGGTCCCGACAACGCCTGCTCGACCTGGGTCCCGAGGGTTTCGCACGGTGGCTGCGTGACTCCGACACCCTGGGTGTCACCGACACCACCTTCCGGGACGCCCACCAATCGCTGCTGGCCACCCGGGTGCGCACCCGGGACCTGCTCGCCGCCGCGCCCGCCGTCGCGCACACCCTGCCCCAGCTGCTGTCCCTGGAGTGCTGGGGCGGCGCCACCTACGACGTCGCGCTGCGGTTCCTGGCGGAGGACCCCTGGGAGCGGCTGGCCGCACTGCGCGAGGCCGTCCCCAACGTCGCCCTCCAGATGCTGCTGCGCGGACGCAACACCGTGGGCTACACCCCCTACCCCACCGAGGTCACGCGGGCGTTCGTCCAGGAGGCCTCCGCCACCGGCGTGGACGTCTTCCGGATCTTCGACGCCCTGAACGACGTCGAGCAGATGCGCCCCGCCGTCGACGCCGTCTGCGAGACCGGCACCGGGCTCGCCGAGGTGGCGCTGTGCTACACCGCCGACCTCTCCGACCCGGGCGAGCGGCTGTACACGCTGGACTACTACCTGCGGCTCGCCGAGCGGATCGTGGCGGCCGGCGCCCACGTGCTCGCCGTCAAGGACATGGCCGGGCTGCTGCGCGCCCCGGCCGCCGCACGGTTGGTGGGCGCGCTGCGCCGCGAGTTCGACCTACCCGTCCACGTGCACACGCACGACACGGCGGGCGGCCAGCTCGCCACCTACCTGGCGGCGGTCAACGCGGGCGCGGACGCGGTGGACGGCGCGGTGGCGTCCCTGTCGGGCACCACCTCGCAGCCGTCCCTGTCCGCGATCGTGGCCGCCTTCGACCACTCCGCCACCCCCACCGGCCTCTCGCTGGACGCCGTGAACGAGCTGGAACCGTACTGGGAGTCGGTACGGCGGGTGTACGCGCCCTTCGAGGCGGGCCTGTCCTCGCCGACCGGCCGCGTGTACCACCACGAGATCCCCGGCGGTCAGCTGTCCAACCTGCGCACCCAGGCCGTCGCGCTGGGGCTCGGCGACCGGTTCGAGGACATCGAGGCGATGTACGCCGCCGCCGACCGCATGCTGGGCCGCCTCGTGAAGGTCACCCCCTCCTCCAAGGTCGTGGGTGACCTGGCTCTGCACCTGGTGGGCGCGGGGGTCGCGCCCGAGGAGTTCGAGCGCGACCCGGACCGGTTCGACGTACCCGACTCCGTCGTGGGCTTCCTCCGGGGCGAGCTCGGGGTGCCGCCGGGCGCCTGGCCCGAACCCTTCCGGACCCGGGCGCTGCGCGGCCGGGGCGAGGCCCGGCCCACCGCCGTACTCACCGACGCCGACCGCGACGGGCTCGCCGAGGAACCCCGCTCCACCCTCAACCGGCTGCTGTTCTCCGGCCCCGCGAAGGAGTTCGAGGCCCACCGGGCCGCCTACGGCGACACCAGCGTGCTGGACAGCCGCGACTTCTTCTACGGGCTGCGCGAGGGTGAGGAACACGTGGTGGACCTGGAGCCGGGTGTGCGACTGCTCATCGGCCTCCAGGCCGTGAGCGAGGCCGACGAGCGCGGCATGCGCACCGTCATGACCACCCTCAACGACCAGCTCCGGCCGCTGCACGTCCGCGACCGGTCGTTGGCCTCCGACACCCCCGAAGCCGAGAAGGCCGACCGCGACGACCCCGCCCAGATCGCCGCCCCCTTCGCGGGGGTGGTCACCCCGACCGTGGGCGTGGGCGACGCGGTCGGGGCCGGGGACACGGTCGCGACCATCGAGGCCATGAAGATGGAGGCCTCCATCACCGCGCCGAGGGCCGGGGTGGTCGCGCGGGTGGCCGTCGACGGCGCCCAGCGCGTCGAGGGCGGCGACCTCATCGTCCACCTGGGCTGATCTGCGGGGCCCGGAACCGGTGGAGACCGGCCGGGCCCCGGACACCGTCCGGCGCGGCCGCGTGGTCCGGTTTCGTACGCTGTTGACCGAACCGATCACGCGGGACCGCCCGCGACGGAAGGAGCCCCCGGTGGCTGACGTGCCCGAGCGCGCACTGGTAGTGATGGCCCACCCCGACGACGCCGACTTCTCCTGCGCGGGAACCGTGGCGTTGTGGACCCGGGCCGGGACCGAGGTCGTCTACCTGATGATCACCGACGGCGAGGCCGGGGGCGACGAACTCACCCTGGACAGTTCGGAGATCGCCGCCATGCGCCGCGAGGAGCAGCGCCGGGCCGCCGCCGAGGTCGGGGTCAAGGACGTGCGCTTCCTCGGCTATCCCGACGGACGGGTGGAAGCCAACCTCGCCCTGCGGCGCGACATCTCCCGGGTGATCCGGCAGGTCAGACCGGAACGACTGGTGGTCACCAGCCCCGACCGCGACTGGGACAGCGTCGCCGCCAGCCACCCCGACCACCGGGCCGCCGGCGCGGCCGCCCTGGACGCGGTCTTCCCCGACGCCCGCAACCCGCACGCGCACCGCGAACTCCTCCACGAGGAGGGGCTGGCCCCCTGGACCGTCGGCGAGGTGTGGGTGGTCGGCGGCCCGGCACCGCACCACCACACGGACATCACCGACGTGTTCGAGCGCAAGGTGGCGGCGCTGGCCGCGCACGAGAGCCAGATCGGGGACGTCTCCGAGCTGGAGCCCATGCTGCGGCAGTGGATGGCGGCCAACGCCGCCGAGGGCGGGCTCCCGGAGGGCCGCCTGGCCGAGGTCTTCCGCATCGTCAACACCGCCTGAGCTCGCCCAGACGACGGACGAGTGCGGTGGTCTGGCCGACGACCAGACCCGCGACGGCCACCGCGTACCCCGCCCACAGGGCGGTGAGCCCCCCGGCACCGGTCAGGGGGCCCGCGGCCAGTACGAGCCCGCCGTAGAAGCAGGCGAACACGTACAGTGAGGAGGTCGTGCGGCGCAGGGCCACCAGGCCCGTGCCCGCGACCACCTGGACGCCGTCGGCGACCACCACCAGCGCCAACAGGGGCAGTACCGCCGCCATCGCCGCGCCCACCGCCGGGTCGGGGCTCACCACCCCGGCGACCGGTTCGGCAAACACCACCAGCGGCACCAGGCCCGCCACGGTGACCGGCAGCGCCAGGGCGTACCCGGCCCGCACGGTGCGGCGCGCGCGGTCCGGGTCCCCCTGCGCCACCGCCCGGGCGACCAGCGGGATCATCGACTGGCCGACCGCCAGGGCGGGGAGGAACAGCAGGTGGGCCAGGAGCACGAGGAACTGGTGGGTGGCGGCCTCCACGGCGCCCAACCGCGCCACCGCCACGACCAGGGCTCCCAGCGCCACCGACTTCACGAGAAGGGTCGCCCCCGAGGGCAGCCCCACCCGGGCGATCTCCCCCACCCGCGCCCACACCGGCGCACCGAACGCGGGCCGCGCTCCCGGCGGCAGGGCCCGGCGCACCGCGTACCCCTTCAGGACCAGTACCACCACCCCGTTGGCCACCAGGGTCCACCCCGCACCGGTCAGCCCCAGGGCGGGCAACGGCCCCAGGCCGAGGACCAACGGCGGGGTGGTCGCCAGGGCCAGCACCGCGCCGACCAGGCTCAGCGCGAGCACCGACCGGTTGCGGCCCAGGGCGACGAGCAGTGTGGTGGCGGAGGCGGTCAGCGCGGCGGTCAGCGCGTGCAGGGCCACGAACCACGGGTACACGCCCAGGGCCGCGCGGGTCTCGGCGGCCACCCCGACCGCTCCGGCGAGGGGCGGGACGCACAGCACGGCGAGAGCCGCCGCACACCCCAGGAGCAGGGCCAGCCAGACACCGTCGCGCACCACCGCGCGGAGCGCCTCGGGATCGTCCTCGTGGCGGGCCACGAACGGCATCGTCCCCCGCAGCGCGCCCTGCACCGCCATGACGGCGGACGCCAGTACGGCGGTGACGAGGGCGTGCGCGGCGAGCTGGGCGGTGTCGACCCGCCCCAGCACCACGGCGCCGACCACACCCGTGGCCAGGGTGGCGAGCATGGACAGGTAGAGAGGGAGGGCACGGGCCGCGAGTACGCGGAGCGGGGAGCGCGGGGGTGCCGGGTCGCAGGGGGCGGCGGACGGGCGGACTCTGGTCTCGGACATGAAAAAAGCCTCGGATCGCGCACCGTACGTCACGGCAGCGGATCGAGGCCCACGCCCCATATTCTACCGGCCCCCGATCCGGTCGGGGAAGACCCCTGGACACGGCGACCTATCCTCGAAGGGTGACCGACACGATCCGTCCCACAGCGGCCGCCGAGGCCGCCCGCCGTGTACGCGACGTCCTGGGCGCGGGCCCCGTGATCGCGCTGACCGGCGCCGGGATCTCCACGGACTCGGGTATCCCCGACTACCGGGGCCCCGGCTCACCGCCGCGCACGCCCATGACCTACCAGGAGTTCGTCGGCGACGCTGCCTCGCGCCGCCACTACTGGGCGCGCAACCACGTCGGCTGGCGCCGCATGGCCGGGACCGCGCCCAACGACGGCCACCGCGCCCTGGCCGAGCTCGAACGCGCCGGGCGGGTCTGCGGGGTGATCACCCAGAACGTGGACACCCTGCACGACGCGGCGGGCAGCCGCGACGTGGTCGACCTGCACGGACGCTACGACCGGGTGATCTGTCTCGACTGCCGGGCGGTGACCGGCCGCGCGGAGCTGGACACCCGTCTGACGGCTCTCAACCCCGGCTTCGCCGAGGAGGTGGCCGACGTCGAGGTGGCCCCGGACGCCGACGCCGTACTGGCCTCCACCGACCACTTCCGGGTGGCGGACTGCGCCGACTGCGGCGGGACCCTCAAACCGGACATCGTGTACTTCGGCGAGAACGTGCCCCGTGCCCGTGTCCAGGAGGCCTACGCGCGGGTCGACGGGGCCGCCGGTCTGCTGGTGCTGGGCTCCTCGCTGACCGTCTTCTCCGGCCGCAGGTTCGTCAAGCACGCCGTGGGCCAGGGGAAGCCGGTGGTGATCGTCAACCGCGGAACCACCCGCGCCGACGACGTGGCGGCCCTGACCGTGGGGCTCGGCTGCTCGGAGGTCCTGCGCGCGCTCGTGGACGCCTCGGGCCCGGAGGACTCCTGACCGTTCGACCCATCCGAAGCATGTCCTTTACTACGTAGATTCGTAGACTCCGGGGTCATCCGCCCAGGGCCAGGCGCACGCCCAGGGTGAGCATGACGACCGCGATGACCCCGTCGAGCACCCGCCAGGCCCCCGGGCGGGCGAACACCGGGCGCAGCAGCCGTGCTCCGAAACCCAGCGCGAAGAACCACACGAAGCTGCCCGTCACGGCGCCGCCCGCCCACCACCAGCGGGCCTCACCGACCTGCTGGTTGGCGACCGACCCGAGGAAGAGCACGGTGTCCAGGTACACGTGCGGGTTCAGCCAGGTGAGGGCGAGCGCGGTGAGCAGCGCCGCGCCGATCCCGGTCCGGGTGGCGAGCGCCGTCCCCGGGCCGGCCGTCGTGCCACCGTCCGCCCCCTCCCCCTCAGGGCCCGCGCCGGGCGCGCTCGCGGCCGGAACCAGCACCTGGGCCCGCCCGGGCCGCAGGGCGCGATGGGCCGCGAAGAGGCCGTACACCACCAGGAAGCCCGCCCCGAGCAGGCGGATCGCCACCATCGCCGCGGGCAGGGCCTCGACCAGGCCGCCGACGCCCACCACCCCGGCGGTGATGAGCAGGGCGTCCGAGACCGCGCAGACCAGTACCACCGCCAGCACGGCTGAGGGTCTGCCGTCGATGCCGAGGCGGAGCAGGTACGCGTTCTGGGCGCCGATGGCCACGATGAGCGCCAGGCCGGTGCCGAGCCCCATCAGTGCGGGGAGAAGGGTGTCGTTCACCCCGTCAGCCTCCACCACGCACCCCCGTACAGTAAAGCTCAACTTTTTCAGATCCCCTAAGTATTCCTTATGAGCCCACGTCAGGAGCGCCCGTTGCCCTTCCAACCCGACCACCTGCGCACCCTGACCGCCCTGGTCGAGGAGGGCACCTTCGAGGCTGCCGCCCGCCGCCTGCAAGTCACCTCCTCGGCCGTGTCCCAACGCGTCAGGACCATGGAGCAGGCCGCGGGCCAGGTCCTGGTCCGGCGTACCAACCCCGTCACGACCACCGGGGCGGGCGACGCCGTACTGCGCCACGCCCGACAGGTGCTGCTCCTGGGCCGGGAGGTGCGCGCCGAACTCGGCTCCGTCGGCGAGGAGGGCGACCACACTCGGGTGCCGCTCGCCGTGAACGCCGACAGCATGTCCACCTGGTTCCTGGAGGCCCTCTCCGACCTGCCCCCGGACCTGGGCGCCGTCTTCGAGCTGCACCGGGAGGACGAGGAGCACACCACGGGGCTGCTGCGCTCCGGCGCGGTGATGGCGGCGGTGACCTCCACGCCGGAGGCGGTCCAGGGCTGCTCCGTGGAGCCCCTGGGCGTCCTGCGCTACCGGGCGGTGTGCTCCCCGGGCTTCGCGGAGCGGCACGGCGCCACCGACCCCGGGCGGCTGCCGAACGCCCCGGTGGTGAACTTCGACCGCAGGGACGACCTCCAGGACCGCTTCCTGCGCGACCTCACCGGGGCCGGTTCGCGCGGGCCGGTCCACTATGTCCCGGCGTCGGAGGACTTCGCGCGGGCCGTTCTGCTGGGCTGGGGCTGGGGCGTGGTCCCCGAACAGCAGTGCGCCGAGGACCTGGCGTCCGGGCGGCTGGTCGCGCTGGCGCCGGACCGCCCGGTCGAGGTCCGGCTGTTCTGGCAGCGCTGGAACCTACGCTCCCCCCTGCTGGACGAGGTGACTCGCCGCGTGCGGGAGGGCGCGGCAGCCCGGCTGCGCCCCTGGGGGACGGAGCGCACCGACCCCCGTGAACAGAATTCCTGAATTCGACTGGAAGAATGGAATGCGGAGCCATTCCCTTTTCTCGGTGAATTGCTCCGTTCCCGCCCCGGAACCGCGGTTCATGTCCTAGCGTTTCCCTGCGGAGGCCACACCCGCAACCCACCCCCCCCCGGAAGGGAAACCCCACGTGGACCAGAAACGCAAGAGCCCCACCCTGCGCCGACGCCGCCTCTCACGGACCCTGCGCGCGCTCCGGGAGGGCTCCGGGAAGACGCTGCACGAGGCGGCGGCCGAGGCGGGAACGACCGCGTCGAAACTGTCCCGGATGGAGAACACCGGTGTGCAGCGGCCCTCGCCCGGCGACGTGGCGCGGCTCGCCGACGTCTACGGCGTCGGCACCGACACCCGCGAACTCCTCATGGAGCTGGTCCGCGACTCCGGCACCCGGGGCTGGTGGGACGGCCGGCCGGGCCCGCGTGACCACGCCCTCCTGCCCGACCTGGAGGCGGAGGCCGCGGCCCTGCGCGTCCACGCCCCGCACCGCGTTCCCGACCTCTTCCAGACCCCGCGCTACGCGGAGGCGGTGCTGGAGGCCAGGCCCGGCGGTACCAGGCCGGAGGCGGCCGGTCTCATGGAGGCGCACGGCCTGCGGCGGCAGCTGCTCAACGAGATCCGGCCGCCCCGGGTGACCGCGGTGGTCGACGAGGCGGTCCTGCACCGACGCGTCGGCGGCCCCGAGGTGATGCGGGAGCAGTTGGAGCACCTGGGCCACCTGGCCGTGCGCCACAACGTCACCGTCCGGGTACTACCGCTCGGCGCCCCCGGGCACCCCGCCCAGGAGGGGCCGTTCACGCTCCTGGAGTTCCCGGAGGCCGACGACGACGCCGTGGTGCACGTGGGCACGGTGAGCGCGTCCCTGTACCTGGAGGAGGAGCGCGACGTGGCCGCCCACCGCGCCGTCTTCACGGTGCTGGAGGCGGCGGCGCTGTCCGGTGAGGAGTCGGCCGCACGCGTGGCCGAGGCCGTGGACCACTGGACGCCCGCCCGGGCGGGTTGAACCCGGGCCGCCTACTCGGCGGCCCTGGAGACCTCCGGGGCCTCGGCGAGCAGCGCCAGGTCACGCTCGGTCACCACCCCGAAGTGCAGCGCCTTGTCGATCAGGACCTGTGAGCGCCACCCCTGGCCCTGCCCCCCGCCCTCCGGTTCGACCCTGAACTTGTCCTTGAGCAGGTAGTCGACCTGGGCGTTCACCGCCGCCGTGCCGATCCCCAGCCGTTGGGCCACCTGGTTCTGGGTCGGGACCGGCGGGGTGAGGCCGCGCAGCCGGGGCTCGCAGAGGGCCACCAGGACCCGGTAGTAGGTGTGCCACCGGTCCATGCGGAAGCTGTTGGCCTCGGTGCGCTCACCGGTGGTGTCCGCCCATCCGTCCCGGCTCGCACCGGCGCCGTGCGGGGACAGGACGGCGCTGCACGCCGCCGGGGCCATCACGAGGAAGCTGTGCTCACCCGTCGCCCCGGGGATGCGCACCCGGGAGGTCTCGAAGGGCACCACCATGCCGTGAGTGTTCGGCTGGACCTGGACGTACCCGGCCAACCGCTCGGTGTTCTCGACGATGTAGGCCTTGTTGGGGCTGAGGTTGCTGATCCGCCAGTGGTCCCCGTGGGAGGTGATGTCTCCGGCGTACCGGTGCACCGCGCGGTCCCCCGCCCCAAGCAGCATGTCCACGTCGCGGTCGCGGCCGCCGCGCCCGAAGGTCCGGGTCTGCCCCGGGCTCAGGTGGTGGGTGTCCATGGGGGTGTCGCTCTCGTAGTCCTGTTGGACCGTGACGACCTGGTCGACGTCGTCGACCGGGAACAGGTGCACGCTCATCTCGCCGTCTCCGGGGGGTCAGAGGAGAGGCCCGCGCGGTCGGGGCCCGCCCCCGCAGGATACTGCGCGCGGACCCGACTGGCGGGGGGAACCGGGGTCCGCCGCACGCGGGCCGCCCCGCCGTAGGTTGGTGGCGGCATCTCCCCGCCGGCACGGGGACCGCTGAGATCACCGAGGAGCACCCATGGGTCTGAACGCGACACCGGTCGACCTGGGCAGGTACGGCGTCTGGCTGAACCACCAGGTCCTCGACGAGGACGTCGCCGCCGAGATCGAGCGCCTGGGCTTCGGCGCCCTCTGGCTCGGCGGTTCGACACCGGCCGACCTGGAACCGGCCGCCACGGCCCTGGCGGCGACGTCGCGGCTGGCGGTGGCCACGGGGATCGTGAACATCTGGGCGTCCCCGGCCGAGGAGGTCGCCGACTCCTTCGCGGGCCTGGAGTCCGCCTACCCGGGGCGGTTCCTGCTGGGGCTGGGCGCGGGACACCGGGAGCTCAACGGCCCCGACGCCGTCCGACCGCTCCAGGGGATGCGGGACTACCTGGACGTGCTGGACCGCGAGGGCGTGCCCGCCGACCGCCGGGTGCTGGCCGCTCTGGGCCCGCGGATGCTCGGCCTGAGCGCGGAACGCGCCGCCGGCGCCCACCCCTACCTGGTCACTCCCGCGCACGCCCGGTTCGCGCGCGGGCTGCTCGGCGACGGCCCGCTGCTGGCGCCCGAACACAAGCTGGTACTGGGGGCCGATCCCGCGCGCACCCGGCAGGAGGCCCGCCGCGGGATGGCCTTCTACCTGGGGATGCGCAACTACGCGGCCAACCTGGAGCGGTTGGGGTACACGGAGTCGGACCTGGTGGGCGAGGGCAGCGACGCGCTGATCGACGACCTGGTCGCCCAGGGCGGCCCCGACCGGGTGGCGGCGGTGCTGCGCTCGTACCTGGACGCCGGGGCCGACCACGTGGTGGCACAACCGCTCCCCGGGGAGTGCGACCTGTTCGGCAGCCTCGCCCGGTTGGCGCCCGCCCTGGCCTCCTGAACACCGGGGGCCGGGACGGAGCGCGGTGGGAACGGGCGTGACGGGGCGGGCGGGGCGGGCCTCACTCCCGGTAGAGGTCGGCCAGGTCCTCGGCGTGGCGCTGTTCGACCACGCGGCGACGGAGTTTGAGCGAGGGGGTGAGCTCCCCGGTGTCCGCGCTCCACTCCCCCGCCAGGAGCCGGTAGCGCTTGATCCGTTCGGGGCGGCTGAGCCGGGCGTTGGCCGCCGCCACGGCGCGATCCACCTCGGCCCGCACCTCCGGGTGGTCGGCCAGCTCCCCGCCCCCGCCGTCGATCCCGCGTTCGCCCGCCCACGCCCCGAGCGTCTCGCCGTCGAGCACGAGCAACGCCACCAGGTAGGGGCGGCCGTCGCCGTGCGCGAGGGCCTGACCGATCAGCGGGTGCTCCTTGAGGGTGTTCTCCACCAGCGCGGGCGGTACGTTCTTGCCGCCCGAGGTCACGATGATCTCCTTCTTGCGGTCGGTGATCCACAGGAAGCCGTCCTCGTCGATCCGGCCCACGTCGCCGGTGGCGAACCAGCCCTCGGCGTCCGTGGCGGGCGGGACCGAGCCGTCCGGTCGGAGATAGCCCTCGAAGATCGAACGGCCCCGCAGGAGCACCTCGCCGTCCTCGGCCAGCCGCACCTCGATCCCGTCGACGGGCAGACCCACGGAGCCGAGGCGGTGGCGCCCGGGCTCCGGGCGGTTGAGGGTCGCCACACCGACGGACTCGGTGAGGCCCCACACGTCCATGACGTCCACGCCCAGGGAGGCCCAGAATCGCAGGACCCCGACGGGCATGGGCGCCGAGGCGCTGGAGGCCAGGCGCACGCGGTCGAGACCGATCCGGGCGAGCAGCGGGGTGAGCACGGTCTCGCTCGCCCGCCGGAAGCGCTCCTCCAGCTCCGCGGGAACCTCCTCGCCGCGTTCCCGGAGCCCGTGGTGTTCGGTGGCGGTCTCGCGGGCCGAGGCGACGACGGAGGCGATCTCCTCCGGTAGGGCCGCGAGGGCGGCCCGGACGCCCGAGGCCAGCTTCTCCCACACACGGGGCACCCCCACGAAGTGCTGGGGCCGGACCTCGGGCAGGACCCCGGCCAGGGCGGCCGGGTCGGCGCACATCCACACGTGGGAGGCGCGGTGGAGCGGAAGGTAGACGCTCAGCAGCCGCTCCGCGACGTGTGCGAGCGGCAGATAGCAGACGTGGCTGGGGTGGGCGGGCAGGTCCACCGCGGCGTCGAGGGCCGTAGCCTGGGCGAGGACCTGCCGGTGGGTGATGGCGGCCCCCTTGGGGTCGCCGGTGGTGCCGGAGGTGTAGACGACGGTCACCAGGTGGTCGGGGGTGAGGTCGCGCCAGCGCTCCCGGGCCGGGGAGGGCCCGGTGTCGCCCAACCGGGCGTAGGGCGTGTGGCCGCGCGCGGGGTCGGGGTCGTCGACCACGACGAGGGTGGCGAGGGCGGTACCGGGATCGGCGAGGAGCCCCTCCCAGAGGGCGGCGGACCCGGGGTCGCCGACCACGGCGAGGCGGGCCCGGCTGTGACGGCACACGTGCGCCACCTGTTGGGGTGCGGCCGTGGAGTAGACGGTGGTGGGGACCGCCCCGGCGTGGACCAGTGCCAGGTCGGAGAGCCAGTGTTCGGGCCGGTTGCCCATCATGAGCAGGACGTGGTCGCCGGGCCGCGCTCCCAGCGCCGCGTACCCCTCGGCGAGGTCGAGGACGGCCTCCCGGGCCCGCGCCCAGGTGAGGGTGGTCCAGGCGGTGTCGCCGGGTGCTCGCCAGGAGAGGGCGGGGAGGTCGGGGTACTCGCGGGCGTTGCGCCGGAGCAGTTCGGGGAGGGTGTGGTGGGTGGGGTCGTTCGCGGTGCCGGGATCGGAGGTCATGGGGGCTCCTGGAGACAGCTTCCTCGATGATGTGACCCAGAACACAGTCGAGCGTAGCACTCCGCCACCTTCCCGAGAGGGGCGAAGGAGGACCCTCCCCCACCGGTGCTACTGATGGGTAATATGTTCATGCGTAACCACTGGTAACACCTTTTCGCCCCGCCCTCCGTGTCCCCGCACGACCCCAAGGAGCCACCCCGTGCCCGACTTCTCCCTCCAGCTTCCCGAAGAGATCAGCGACGTCCGGGACTGGGCCCACGGGTTCGCCGCCGACGTCATCCGCCCGGCCGCCGCCGAGTGGGACGAGCGCGAGGAGACCCCCTGGCCCATCATCCAGGAGGCCGCCAAGATCGGCCTCTACTCCCTGGACTTCTTCGCGACCCAGGCCTTCGAGGAGAGCGGCCTCGGCATGGCCGTCACCATCGAGGAACTGTTCTGGGGCGACTCCGGCATCGGGCTGTCCATCATGGGCACCGGCCTGGCCGCCGCGTCGCTGAGCAAGACCGGAACCCCGGAACAGATCGGTGAGTGGGCGCCGCAGATGTTCGGCACCCCCGACGACGTCAAGGTCGCCGCGTTCTGCGCCTCCGAGCCCGACGCGGGCTCGGACGTCTCCGCGATCCGCACCCGCGCCGTCTACGACCAGGCCAAGGACGAGTGGGTGCTCAACGGCGTCAAGACCTGGGCCACCAACGGCGGCATCGCCCACGTCCACGTCGTCATCGCCTCCGTGGAGCCCGACCTGGGTTCGCGCGGGCAGGCCTCCTTCATCGTCCCGCCGAACACCCCCGGCCTCTCCCAGGGACAGAAGTTCGCCAAGCACGGCATCCGCGCCTCCCACACCGCCGAGGTCGTCCTCGACAACGTGCGCGTCCCCGGTGCCTGCCTGATCGGCGGCAAGGACAAGCTCGACGAGCGCCTCGCCCGCGCCAGGGAGGGTAAGCGCTCCAAGGGCCAGGCCGCCATGAAGACCTTCGAGGCGACCCGCCCCACCGTCGGCGCCATGGCCGTGGGCTGTGCGCGGGCCGCCTTCGAGTACGCCCGCGACTACTCCGTCCAGCGCGAGCAGTTCGGCCGCCCCATCGGCGACAACCAGGGCGTGGCCTTCCTCCTGGCCGACATGGCCACCCGCATCGACGCCGCCCGCCTCCTCGTGTGGCGAGCCGCCTGGATGGCCCGCCAGGGCAAGGACTTCACCCAGGCCGAAGGCTCCATGAGCAAGCTCTACGCCTCCGAGACCGCCACCTACGTCACCCAGAACGCCCTACGCATCCTGGGCGGCAACGGCTACACCCGCGACTACCCCGTCGAGCGCTGGCACCGCGACGCCTCCATCTTCACCATCTTCGAGGGCGCCAGCGAGATCCAGAAACTCATCATCGGCCGCACCGTCACCGGCCTCCCCGTCCGCTGACGCACGGGTGAGACCACGGGTGAGCGGGGAGGCTCAGGGGTGAGGAGGTGAGGCCGGTGTTCGCATGGCCCACACTCGGAGTCCTGGTCGGCATCGCCGTCCCCGTGGCGATCATCCTCCTGGTGCTGGCGATCTTCCGCATCGTCCAGGTCCAGACGGAGCGGGCCGTCCGCTCACCCGACTACTGGAGACGGCTCCCCGAAACGCGGCCCGACCCGACCGAGGAGGAACGGGACGAGGACGACCGGAACGGGGAGCCCGACGGGGACTCCGCCCGGAGGCGGACCGGCGACGACGAGTAGGCCCCGGCGGCCCGGGAACCGCTCACACGGCGCGCGCGACGGTGACGATGTCGTCCTCGGTGCCGGTGAACGGCCCCCGCGCCGCGTCTGCGTACCTCTCCGCCACCTCGAACCCGGCCCCGGCCAGGAACCGGTCGAGTTCCCCGGCCGGGGTGAAGCGCAGCGCGCCCCGGTCCACCCGGAGCGCGGTCCCGTCCCGGGTGGCGACGGTCTCGGTCAGGGTGACCACCCCGTCCGCCACCGACTCCACGCGGTGCTCCACCCGGAGCGCGCGCCCGTGGTGGTCGACCACCTCGGCGGCGTTGTCGGGGACCCACCGCTCCCAGGCGCGCGCCACCGGGTTCCGTGTACCGAACACGAACCGCCCGCCCCCACGGAGCGCCGAGCGCACCGCCTCCAACGACCGGCGCAGCTCGTGGTCGGAGACGAACTCCTGGAAGGCGTTCCCGCCCATCACGGCGAGGTCGAACTCCCCCCGCCGCTCCAGGTCCACCGCACGGGCCTCGACCCACTCCACGTCCTCCCGGGCCCGCGCTCGGCGCAGGGAAGGACCCTCCGGGTCGATGCCGAGGAGCCGTCCCGCGTGCCCCTCCCTCCGGACCCGTCGCAACAGCTTCCCGGTCCCGCATCCCACGTCCACCACGGCGTCGGCCGTCATCGCGTGGGACAGGAGGAAGTCGTCACCGGGCGCCCAGGGGTTGAGCAGGTCGTAGAGAGCGGCGAGGTCGTCGTCCGAGTAGGAGCGGGGGGAGATGGGCATAGGGGCGAGTATCGCCGCCCGGACCGCCGACCGCATCCGGTTTCCGGCGCCCCGCTACTCCTTGGAAGCGGTGGCACCCCACCAGATGTTGACGTCGGAGTCGACCGCCCACCGGTCGATGTCGCGCAGTTCCTCGTCGGAGAACTCCGTGTGCTCGACCGCCCGCAGGTTCTGCTCCAGCTGCTCCACGCTGGAGGCGCCCACGAGCGCCGTGGTGACGGTACGCGGGCCCTGGTCGCGCAGCACCCAGGAGATGGCCATCTGCGCGAGGGTCTGTCCGCGCTCGGCCGCGATCTGGTTGAGCGCGCGGGCCCGGCCGAGCACCTCCTCCGTGAGCATGTTCTCCCGCCAGCTGGGGCGCCCCACCCCGGCCCGCGAGTCCTCGGGCACCTCTCCGCCCAGGTAGCGGGAGGTGAGCAGGCCCTGTGCCAGGGGCGAGAAGGCGACCACGCCCATCCCCTCGTCCGACGCCGCCTCCAGCAGGCCGTCCTCGACCCAGCGGTTGAGCATCGAGTAGGAGGGCTGGTGCACGACCAGCGGTGTTCCGAGATCGCGCATGACGGCCGCCGCGCGGCGGGTCAGCGACGGCCCGTAGGAGGAGATCCCCGCGTACACGGCCCGGCCGGACACCACCGCCTGGTGAAGGGCGCCCATGGTCTCCTCGAGCGGGGTGTCCGGGTCCGGCCGGTGACTGTAGAAGACGTCCACGTGGTCCAGGCCCATCCGGGTGAGCGAACGGTCCAGCGAGGACAGCAGGTACTTGCGCGAGCCGCCCCGCTGGTGCGGCCCCGGACCCATCACCCACCCGGCCTTGGTGGTGATCACCAGCTCGTCGCGATAGGCGCCGAGGTCGCGGACCAGGGCCCGGCCGAAGTTGGTCTCCGCGCTGCCTGCGGGCGGACCGTAGTTGTTGGCCAGGTCGAAGTGGAAGACACCGAGGTCGAAGGCGCGGCGCAGGATGCGGCGCTGCCCCTCCAGGTCCCGGTCGTCACCGAAGTTCTGCCACAGCCCCAGCGACAGCCGGGGCAGGTTCAACCCGCTCCTGCCGCAGCCCCGGTACTCCAGAGAGTCGTACCGGTCCGCGTCCGCCACGTACGTGCCCAAACCCGTGTTCCCCTTCCACCCGCCCGGTCCGCCGTCGGACCGGCTGCGCGGTCGTCGCTAGCCGTCGATCGTGAGCTCGCCCATGCGGTCCCAGCCCTCGCCGTCGACCACGCGGCTGACGATGAGCGGGGTCTCCTTCAACAGCGGCTTCATGGCGGCCAGCCCGGCCCGGAAGTGGTCGCTGTTGACGTGGGCCTCGGCGGCCCCGTCCCGGAACGCCTCGACGAGCACGAACTCGTCGTCGCGCTCGACGCTGCGCGACCACTCGAACCACAGGTTGCCGGGCTCGGCGCGGGTGGCCGCGGTGAAGTCGGCGACCGCGTCGAGGAAACCGTCCACGGCCTCCTCCTTGGCCCGGAACTTGACGACGATCAGGATCATGCCGCATCTCCTTCGTTGTGTGCCACGGGGCGCGCGGTCGTCCCGCGCCCCCGGCCCCACTCTCCCAGAGCCCGAGGGCCGGGGCCCCGCCGGGCCGGGCACGGGCGGTGTTCGTCCCCTCACCCCGACCCGTGGCGCGCGCCGCACACGGGATCGGTACCGGGGTCGGGTCGTGGGTCGGGTCGTGCGCGCCGTGCCCGGTTGGCTCAGGCGCCGCCGAGGGTGGTGCCGGGCAGGCGGGTGGCGCGCCACTCCCCGTCCTCGTCCTCGCGCACCTCCAGGGAACCGAGTTCCTCCTCGGCGTGGACCATCTCGACGTGGGCGACCAGGGTGTCCCCGTCCAGGTCGGTGCTCACGGTGACGTCGCCGACCTCGATGGTCTCCGCGTCGGGCAGTCCGGCCGCGTAGGCGGGGAAGGCCTCGACGCAGTCCTGGCCCTCCTCACCCTGACCGGTGATCGCGGCCTGTGCGCTCTCGTCGGCGAAGGTGCAGGCCAGCTCACCGTCCGAGACGACCAGCGCGGCGACCAGGCCCTCGGCCACGGTCCGGGCGGCCCGGGTGGCCTCGGCCGCCTCCTCCTCGCCGGGCTCGCCGCCGCCCCGGGCCTCCTCCTGGACGGCCGCCTCCTCCACGGTCTCCTCGGCGGGGGCCTCGTCCGCTCCCGAGCAGGCGGTGAGCGCGAGGAACAGGGGCAGGGCACACAACAGGGTGCGTCGCATGGGGGGTCGCCTTCCGTGGTCGGACTGGGGCGGTGGGCGCCGGGTCCGGAGCGCTCCGGCCCGCCGCCGTGCCCGTGACGCACCATTGTTACCGCATTCACCCGACCGATGACCACGGGTGTCGGCCCACGGTGCCCCGTCACGTCCACGACCAGGCAAAGCATGGGCGAAGGCGCGGTTCGGCTTGACCCGGACCGGGCAGTCTCCTGCGGCACGTACCGAGCGAACGGGCGCGTTCACACCGGGTGACCAATGGAAAGGGTTCCATGACCAGTCCCGACGACGACCGCACGGCCCAACGGCGATGGGAGGCCCTGAGCCCCTTCGAACTCAAGGGACACCTGATGGATCTGGCCGGGGACGCCTCGCACAAGAGCGCCCACGCCATGCTCAACGCCGGACGCGGCAACCCCAACTGGACCGCCGCGCCGCCCCGGGAGGCGTTCTTCCTGCTCGGCCGGTTCGCCGTCCTGGAGTCCCGCCGTACCTGGAACGAGTGGCCCGCCGTCGCGGGCATGCCCGCAGCCGAGGGCGTCGGCGAGCGCTTCTCGATGTTCCTCGACCAGAACGCGGGGGAACCCGGCGCCGACCTGCTCCGCCGCGTCCTCAACCGGGTGGAACCGGGTCGCCGCGACGAGGTCCTGCACGAACTGGTCGACGGCGTCATCGGTGACAACTACCCCGTGCCCGACCGCATCCTGCCGTTCGTGGCCGAGTCGGTGCACGAGTACGTGGTGCGCGCGATGGGCGACCGGGCCCCCGCGACCCCCTACGACCTGTTCGCGGTCGAGGGCGGCACCGCCGCGATGTGCTACGTCTTCGACTCCCTCCAGGTGAACCGGGTCCTGCGCCGGGGGGACCGGATCGCGCTGATGACCCCGATCTTCACCCCCTACTTGGAGATCCCCCGCCTGGACCGCTACGACTTCGACGTGGTTGAGGTCAGCGCCTCGCGAGGCACCGAGGGCGGCTTCCACACCTGGGACTACGACGACGCCGAACTGGAGAAGCTGGCCGACCCGTCGGTGCGCCTGGTGTGCCTGGTGAACCCGAGCAACCCGCCCTCGGTGGCGCTGTCCGAGCGCTCGCTGGAACGCGTCCGCGAGATCGTGGAGCACCGCAACCGCGACCTGGTCATCGTGACCGACGACGTGTACGGCACCTTCGTGCGCGGCTTCTCCTCCCTGATGGAGGTGTGCCCGCGCAACACCCTCGGCGTGTACTCGTTCTCGAAGTACTTCGGGGCGACCGGGTGGCGGCTGGGGGTGATCGCCCTCCAGCCGGACAACGTGGTGGACGACCTGATCGCCCGCCTGGACGGTGACGACGCCGAGGCGGTACGGCGGCGGTACGCGTCGCTGTCGCTGGACGTGTCGGGGATGAGGTTCATCGACCGCATGGTGGCCGACAGCCGGTCCGTGGCGCTGAACCACACCGCCGGGCTGTCCACTCCCCAGCAGGTGCAGATGGCCCTGTTCGCCCTGTTCGCGCTCACCCACGCCGACGAGGAGTACCACGCGCCGGTCATGAGCGTCCTGGACCGGCGGCTCGCGGCGCTGTCCGAGGGCCTGGGCGTGCCCCTGCCCGCCAGCGACCGCCGCGCGGGCTACTACGTCGAACTCGACCTGCTGGCCTGGGCCGAACGCCACTGGGGGGCCGAGTTCGCCGAGTGGACGCGCGCGAACTACGAACCGGTGGACCCCGTTCTGCGCCTGGCCCGGGAGGACGGCGTGGTGCTGCTCAACGGCGGCGGCTTCGACGGCCCGGAGTGGTCCGTGCGGATCAGTCTCGCCAACCTCGACCACGGGGCCTACGAACGGATCGGCCGCGTCCTCCGGGAGATCGGCGAGGAGTACCACCAGAGGTACACCGAGGCCACCGCACGCTGAGGCTCCGACCCGAGAGGAGACCGCCGTGGGCGGTTGGATCACCGACCTGTTCGAGAACACCCCGGAGATCGCGCTCTTCACCGCGCTCGCGCTGGGATACGCGTTCGGCCGGGTGCCGTTCGGACCGATCCGTCTGGGCGGGGTGTGCGGCACCCTGCTGATGGCACTGCTGATCGGCTACCTGACCGGTGCCGAACTCAGCTCCGGAGTGCAGAACCTGGCCTTCGCGCTGTTCATCTTCGCCCTGGGGTTCAGCAGCGGACCGCAGTTCTTCGCCAACCTCAACCGGAAGGGTCTGCGCTACCTGGGTTTCCCGATCATCGAGGTGGTCTCGGTGATCCTCGTGGTGCTGGCGTTCACGGTGATCATGGGCCTGGACCAGGGCACGGCCGCCGGTCTGATGGCGGGCGGTGCCACGGAGTCGGCCGCGCTGGGGACCGCCAGCGAGGCCATCGGGCGGCTCGGGCTGTCGGAAGAGCAGACGCGCACGCTCCAGAACAACGTGGCGACCGCCTACACGGTCAGCTACCTGTGCGGGCTGGTCACCATCGTGCTGCTCACCAGCCAGATCGCGCCCAGGCTCATGCGGTTCGACCTGCGTGCGGAGTCCGCGAGACTGTGGCACCGGATGAGCGGCGGGCACGACGACCAGCCCGGCGAGCAGCCCGCCCTGCCGGACCTGGTCGGCCGGGTCTTCCGGGTGGAGGCCGGGGCCGGGCGCACGGTCGACGACCTCGCCCACGCGCTCAACGGCGCGGCGACCGTCGAGGAGCTGCGCCGAGGCGACCAGAACATGCGCCCCGAGGCCACGACCCGGGTTCGGGAGGGCGACCTGCTGACGGTGGTGGGCCGCCGGTCCGCCCTGGTCGGCGCGGAGGGGGTGATCGGCCCCGAGCAGGCCGAGGAGCCCGACGTGCGGCTGCGCTCCCTGGACGTGGTCCTCACCCACCGAAACGCGCACAACCTGCCGTTGAGCGGGATCAGGGACGTGCTCGGGCCGGGGCTGCGCGAGTCGGTCTTCGTGGAGAGGGTGACCCGCACCGAGCGGGAGCTTCCGGCCCTGCCCGGTACCGTGCTCCAGGTCGGCGACGTCCTCACGATCCTGGGGGCTCCCAGCGACGTGGAGGCGGCGGAGCGCAGACTGGGTTACCCGGTGGCGTCGCGGTACACCACCGACTTCGTCTACCTGGGTCTGGGCCTGGTGCTCGGCATCCTGATCGGTCAGATCGTGATCCCCGTGGGCAACGCGGAGCTCACCCTGGGCACGGGCGGCGGAGCCCTGCTGGCCGGTCTGGTCTTCGGGTACCTGCGGGCCAGGCGGCCCACCTTCGGGACCCTGCACCCGGCCGCCGCGGGCACGATGAAGGACCTGGGGCTGGCGACGTTCATCGCCGCCGTGGGGATGTCCGCGGGGCCGTCCGCGCTCCAGCTGGTGCAGCACTACGGGGTGATGCTGCCGCTCGCCGCAGTGCTGACCACGCTCATCCCGGCGACGGTGTCGATCCTCGTGGGGTGGAAGATCCTGCGCGTCGAGCCTCCGCTGCTCATGGGCGCCGTGGCCGGACAGCAGTGCAGCACGCCCGCGATCAGCCAGGTGCTGTCCACGGCGGGCAACTCTGTCCCGATGATCGCCTACACCATCACGTACGCGATCTCGAACATCCTGCTGCCGCTGACCGGCCCGGTCATCGTGGCCCTGGCCGGGATGGTGGTGTGACCGGGACCGGGGGGCTTGTCGCTGGGGGCCGACCTCTGGTCATATGGGGGAGGGTGACCGGCCTCACGGTATCCACTGGCGCACAGAGCACGCGCGGGCGTGCCACGGGCGGTGCGGCGCACGCGCGGGCGTGCCCGGCACCGGCCCGCCGTGCGTCCGCGCCGGAGGTGACATGTCGTACCGACTTCGCGAGGGCGCCCTCGGCGCCCGCACCACGCCCCTTCCCCCCGCCCTGGGAACGGGACTGCGACCCTTGGTGCCGCTCCTGACGGAGGAGGCCGTGGAGGCCGTGCGGCGCCGGTCCGAGGCCCACTCCCAGCCCCTGGACCACGCCCACGCGGAGTCGGTCCGGACCGTCGTCGGGGCCGCGGCGCACGCCTTCCTGGACCGGATCGAGGACGGCTCCGCGAGCGCGGGCCCGGAGGCCGGGGGTCCCGGCGGGTCCCGGGGGATCGTCCAGACCTTCCGGGAGTTCGGCGCCGGGGAGGCCCGGCAGGGGCGCACCCTGGAGTGCCTCCACACGGGGATGCGCGCCTCCTCCTCGGCGGCGTGGCGACGGCTGTCCCGCGCCGACTCCCTGGACCGGGACCAGGTCGCGGCGCTCGGTGAGGCGCTCTTCGCGTTCCAGGAGGAGATCTGCACGGCCGCCGCAGAGGGGCACGCCCGGGTGCGCGGCGCCGGGGTGGAGGCACTCCGCCGGCGCCGCTCCCGACTGTTGGGCGCACTGCTGGCCGAGTCCGGGCCCGGGCCGCAGGTCCGGGCGCTGTCGTCCCTGGCCGGGGCCGCGCGGTGGCGGATTCCCGAGCACGTCGCGGTGGCGTTGCTGCACCGGGTGGGAGCGGACGACCCGCCGACCCCTCCCTCGGACGTCCTGGTGGACCTGGACCGGTCCGAGCCGTGCGCGCTGGTGCCCGACCCCGAAGGGCCGGGCCGACTCCGGTCGTTGGAGCGGTCCCTGCGCGGGTACCGGGCGGTGCTGGGGCCAACCGTCCCGCTGGCACGCGCCCCGGAGTCGTTGGCGCGGGCCCGTGAGCTCGCCGAGCTGGTCGGCCGCGGGGCGGTGCCGGGCCGGGGGGTGCTGCGGTGGAGCGACCACCTCCCCGAGCTTCTGCTCTCGCGGGACACGGAGCTGGTGGCGGAGCTGACCCGCGTCCGGCTGGCGCCGTTGGAGGGGATGCGGGAGCAGCAGCGGGAACGCATGGCCGACACCCTGTTGGCGTGGTTGGAGTCGGGGTTCAACGCCAACGAGGCGGCCGAGCGGCTCCGCATCCACCCGCAGACCGTGCGGTACCGGATGCGACAACTGGAGGAGCTGTTCGGCGCTGGGCTCCGCGAGCCGGGAGCGCGGTTCGAGCTGGAGCTGGTGCTGCGGGCGCGTCGGCTGTTGGGATCGCTGGACCGGGGACGGCCGTTCCCGGGCTGAGCGGCGGCCCGGGAACGGAATACATACCGAACAGTCGGGATGTCACCCGCGCGGAGGAGCGCGGGAGACGTCCCGGACCGGGCCGCCAAGCGGCGGTGTCAGCCCCGGGGCGCCAGTGCGCGGAGCACGGCGGCCGGGTCCGCGCCGGGCGGTCCGATCGGAGCGATGAGCGGGGTGTCCACCCCCGCCTCCTGGTAGGCCCCGATCCGTTCCCGGCAGTACGCGGCCGGACCGTGCACGACGAGCTCGTCCACCACCGCGTCCGGTACGGCGGCGAGCGCCCCCTTGCGGTCGCCCTCCTCCCACGCCCTCCACATGGGTCCGAGCTCCTCACGGCCGAGCCACTCGTGGAAGGCCCGGTAGACGGGCACGTTCAGGTAGGCGCAGATCGCCCGGCGCCCGATCGCCCGCGCGGTGTCGGGGTCGGTGTCCGGGACGGCGAAGATCCGCGCCACGACCTCCTTCTCCTCGTCGGCCCCCGCCTCGCGCACGATCGGAGCGACGGTCCGCACGTCGCCCGCGGACAACCAGTTGAGGATCGCACCGTCGGCCTCGCGACCGGCCAGGCGGAGCATGCCCGGACGCAGCGCGGCCACCAGGACCGGCGGGACCCGATCGGGCACGGCGGCGAGCGTGAACCCCCGGACGGAGAAGGTGTCGTAGTCCTCCTGGACCCTGCGTCCCGTGAACGCCTCACGGAGGAAGCGCAGGGTGTCCCGGACCCTCCGGTAGGGCTCCTCGAAGGGGAGGGAGTTCCAGCGCTCGACGATCACGTTCGAGGAGGTGCCCACTCCCAGGACGAACCGGCCCGGCGCGGCGGCGGCCATCGTGGCCGCGCTCATCGCCAGGGTGGCCGGGCCCCGGGTGTAGGCGGGGACGATCGCGGTGCCCAGGCGCAGGCGCGGCGCCCAGACGCTCGCGAGGGCGAGCGGGGTGAACGCGTCCGCGGCGTTGGCCTCGGACGACCAGGCGTCGGTGTACCCGAGGTCGGTCAGGGACTCGAAGAGGGGGCGCTGGTCGGCCAGCGGTACTCCCTCGAACGGAACGGTGATGCCCCAGCGGTCGGTCATGGCGGCTCCATGGGTCGGCGAGCGGGCCGAACCGGATTCGGTCCGGTGTGGCACGACCGTACCCCCGTCACCGTCCGTGCGGGAGGCCCGGCGGCCCTTCCGGGGCGTATGTTCGGTGCGGGGCCCGCGCCCGCGGGCCGCAACGGTCGACCCCGAGAACGAAGGAGGCCATCTCCGTGGCCACGCCACCCTCTCCGTACGACTTCCTGCCCGCCGTCAAGGCGTTCACCCTCACCAGCGACGACCTCAGGGACGGCGGGCCCCTGCCCCGGGCGCAGGTCAGCGGGCTCATGGGCGCCGGAGGCGAGGACGTCTCCCCGCACCTGTCCTGGAGCGGTTTCCCCGAGGGGACCCGCAGCTTCGCGGTCACCTGCCTCGACCCCGACGCGCCCACCGCGAGCGGGTTCTGGCACTGGGCGGTGTGCGACGTCCCCGTCGACGTGACCGAGCTGTCGGCCGACGCGGGCAACGGTTCCGGCCTGCCGGCCAGGGCCGTGACCCTGCGCAACGACGCCGGGAGCCACCGGTACGTGGGCGCGGCCCCGCCCGCCGGGCACGGGCCGCACCGCTACGTCTTCGTGGTGCACGCCGTGGACGTCCCGAGCCTGGGCGTCGACGCCTCCGCGAGCCCGGCGTTCCTCGGCTTCAACCTGTTCACGCACTCCATCGGGCGCGCGACCCTCACCGCGACCCACGAACAGGTCTGACCCGGGCCCGTGTCGCCGGAGGGCGGGTGGCGAACCGAGCGCGCCACCCGCCCTCTGCCCTTCCTCCCGGGGCCGATGAGTACACGCGCGAGGGGCCCGTTCGGTTCACGTGGCAGCCGCATTCGGCCAATCCCGAGCCGTGGGAGCACCTCCCCGTCTAGGCTCGAACCCCATCCCCCGGCCCACTCGGATCTCGCTCGGAAGGTTCACCCGGTGCCACAGCAGACTTCGAGGAAACCGACCGTCGTGGTCACGACGGCGGGCTCCGCCCCCACGCCCGGAACCATCCTGCGCCTGCGGGAGAGTGGATTCCGGGTGGTGGCCACCGACGTCGACCCGACCGCGCCCGGCCTGTACCTGGCCGACCGGAGCCGACTCGTTCCCCCGGGCGACAGCGAGGCCTTCCTGCCTCGGATGCGCGCCCTGTGCGCGGAGGAGGGCGCCGCCGCCGTCGTACCGCTGGTGGACGAGGAACTGGTCCCGGTGGCGGAGCTGGGCCGGGACGGGGTGGCGGTCCTCCTGCCCCGTCCGGACTTCGTCACCACGTGCCTGGACAAGTACGCGCTGATGCGTGAACTGGAGGACGCGGGGATCGGGGTGCCCCGGACCTGGCTGGCCTCGGAGTGGCCCGCCGAGGCCGCCGACCGCTCACCGGGGGGAATGGTCGTCAAGCCCCGCAGGGGCCGCGGCGGCCGCGGCGTGGTCGTGGCCGAGTCCGCCCGCGACACGGCCCGCGCGATCTCCGAGAGCGGGTACGCCGCCGACGAGCTGATCGTGCAGGAGCGCGTCACCGGCCCCGAGTACACGGTGTCCGTCGTGGTGTGGCGCGACGGCGCCGTGCAGGCCGTGGTCCCCAAGGAGGTCCTGCTCAAGCGGGGGGTGACCCGGTACGCCGTCACCCGGCGCCACCCGGGGGTCGCCCGGACCTGCCGGGCGGTCCAGGAATCGCTGCGCGCGGACGGCCCGTTCAACGTGCAGCTGTGCCTGGACGAGCGCGGACGGCCCCGGGTCTTCGAGATCAACCCCCGGTTCTCCTCCACGGCGGCGCTCACCGCGGCCGCCGGGGTCGACGAGGTCACCGGTCTGCTGCGCCAGGCCGTGTGCGACGGGCCCCGGCTCACCGACGAGTGGCGCGAGGGGGTGGCGATGGTGCGCCGCTGGACCGACGAGTTCATGTCCGAGGAGCGGTTCGCCTCGCACGGGATCTCCCCGGCCCCGGCCGCGCGCGTCCCGGGCCCGTCCGGCGCCGTGCTCCCCGCCCCGCCCGTGGGCGCCCCGGCGCGTGCGCGGTGAGCGGTCGGCACGCGTTGTCGCAGGCGGTGGCGACGGCGGTGGTGGAGGTCGGCGGGCTGCTGCGTGAGTGGCGCTCGGACCCGGCCGTGCGCGACGGCGTGTGGGAGGGGAGCCAGTTCAAGGCCGAGGCCGACGCCCGGGCGCACCGGGCGCTGTCCGAGCGGCTCACCCGCATCGACCCGGGTGTCCCCGTGGTGAGCGAGGAGGACCCGGGATCGCTCGTCCGGGAACGCCCGCCCCGCTACTGGCTGATCGACCCCATCGACGGCACCGCCAGCTACGCGCACGGGTTCGACGGGTACGTGACCCAGGCGGCCCTGGTGGTCGGGGAGCGCCCGGAGGTGGCGGCGGTCCACGCCCCGGAGCGGGACACCCTCTACACGGCCGTGCGTGGTCAGGGCGCCCGGCGCGACGGCCGGGACCTGCCCCGGCAGCCGCCCGCCCCACCTGGCCGGGGGGTGCTCACCGACAACACCCCGGAGCCCTCGGGGGTGGCCCGGCGCGTGTACGAGCACTTCGGGTACGGCGCCTACCTGGAGAGCGGGAGCATCGCGCTGAAGCTCTGCCGGATCGCCGAGGGGGACGCCCAGTTGTTCGTGAAGGACGTCCCGGTGCGCGACTGGGACGTGGCCGCGCCCGGTCTGGTCCTGGCGGAGACGGGGGGTCTGCTGACCCGTCTGGACGGCTCCGGGTTCACCTACCGGGGGTCCTTCGAGCACACCGGCCTGGTGGGGGCGGCCGACCCCTCCACGGGCCGCTCGGTGGCCCGGTGGCTACAGCTCTGACCTGCGGCGAAACCGCTCCGGCACTGGAGGCCGAGGAGCGGTCGCAACTGGTTCTTCCGATCCCTTTCGCGCGCCGGACCCGGCGCGTATCGTGTGGGAACCAACGCGCCTTTGGGGGTGGCAAGTGGAGGCCCAACGTGTGTCGCCGAACCGGATGCGCGCCTCGGACACCGAGCGGGACCTGACGGTCGACCGCCTCGCGGTGGCGTTCTCCGAGGGCCGTCTGGACCACGAGGAGTACGAGCGCCGGGTGGGTGCCGCGCTGAACTCGGTCCTGGTCGGTGAGCTGCGCTCGCTCACCGCCGACCTCCCCGAACCGGTCGTCCCGGCGCCGAGGGCGCACCGCGAGCGCCGCTCCGTCCCCGAACCGACCGGGGCCCCGGTGCCCTGGGAGGAGTGGGGCGAGGAGTGGCGCTGGTGGTGCGGCGTGGCCGGGGTGCTGACGGGGGTCTGGGGCGTGGCCAGCCTGCTCGGCGGCGAGCTCGTTCCGTACTGGCCGCTGGTGCCCCTGGGCATCTGGGCGGCGGTGCTGCTGGCCTCCGCCATCTGGCCGAGCGAGGAGGGCCCGCCCTGAGCGGGCCCCCGGGGCTCAGCCCACGGCGTGCAGCCACCGCACCGGGGCGCCGTCGCCCGCGTAACGGAAGGGTTCGAGTTCCTCGTCCCAGGGGCGCCCGGTGAGCAGGTCGAGTTCGGCGGCCAGGTCGGTGCCCTCGGCGGCCGCCTTGGCCATCGCCGCGCGCAGTCGGCCCTCGGGCACCAGCACCTCTCCGGCCGCGCTGGTGACGGCGGTGAACACGCCGAGACTGGGCGTGTAGCTGTAGCGCGTGCCGTCGCAGCCGGGCGAGGGCTCCTCGGTCACCTCGAACCGCAGGCGCTGCCATTCGTTGAGCGCGGACGCCATCGCCGCCGAGGTCCCCGGCTTCCCCTGCCAGTTGAGCTCGGCACGGTGGTGGCCGGGGGCCGCGGTCTGCGCGACCCAGTCGAGTTTGACGGGAACTCCAACGACACCCGCGACCGCCCACTCGACATGTGGGCACAGCGCCGCGGGTGCGGAGTGGACGTACAAGACGCCACGTGCGGACACCGAACCTCCTGATACGAACGAGTGCGCTTCCCCGACGCCCTCGTACCACGAGAAGGTTGCATACCCGCCTGAATGCCTTTTGCCCCATTGTGCCCCAATGGCACCCTGGGAACCATCGCGCACGCTGGTATTTTCCAGCGTTCCCACCGCACCCGAGGCACCCAGTGATTAGCGTGTGCCCCAGGCGGCGACAGGAGTCCGATCATAGTGGGGGCGGATGTGCCAGACCAGACTGACGAAGGCCTCCAACCCCCGGAAACCCCCGACACAAACGCCCATCAATACAGTTCAGGGTACGTTTCTACCACTTCCCTCCCGGTTCCGGCCACAACCGGCCCCGTACCGGCGCCCTCCGCCACGGCCGCGCTCTCGGACGCGGACCTCGTCTCGGGCGCCTGCCGGGGGGACGCCCGCGCGTGGGAGGCAATCGTGGACCGGCACCTGGGCATGGTGAACGCGATCGCCCGTTCCTATCGGCTCCCCGCTCAGGACCACGAGGACGCCGTCCAGACGGTGTGGCTCCTTCTCAACCAGCACCTGCCCCGGCTCCGCCACCCCGAGCGTCTCGGCGCCTGGCTGCGCCGCACGACCAACACCGCCTGCGCCCGCCAGCGGCTGCACCGGCGGCGCTTCGTCCCCACCGACCCCGTGGACATGGACGCCCCCGACCCCTCCCAGGACGATCCGGAGGACCAGTTCCTGCGCGAGGAGCGCCGCACCGAACTCCGCAGGGCCGTCGACGGCCTCACCGACCCGGTGGACCGCCGGGTCGCGGGGTACTACCTCGACGACTCCCCCGACGCCGGACCGGTCTCCCGCCGAGCCACCCCGAACCAGCGGCGGCACCTGTTCCGAGAGCTCCGCCGCTCCCTCCGACAGCGCACCGATCCGAGCGAAAGGCGTGAGTGAGCCGTGCGGAACGACCCAGACCCCCGACGGCACCGAACCGGGCGGACCGCCGCGCTGGCCGCCTTCGACCGTTCCCTGGACGGCGCGCGCGGGGCCAGGACCCTCCGCGACGCTCCCCCCTCACCCGACCAGCCGCCCCAACGCGACGGCCTGGAGGTGGCACCGGCGTTCCTGGCGTTCGACCTGGACGGCGTCCGCCTGGACCTCCAGGTGCGGGCACGCGGTGGCCTGCGCGACCTGTCCGGCCTGTTCCAGGGCGACTTCGACCACGTGGACGCGCGCCTACGGCGCCCCGGGGCCACTCTGTCCCTGATCGTCGGGGTGGACGGCCGCTTCGTCGCCGCCGACCAGCCCCCCGGACCGGTCTGCCTGGTCGTGGATCGTCCCGGGCGACCCCTCACGGTCACGGACTGGTTCACCGTCTGAGCCCTCGGGGGTAACGGGCCCGACCCGAACCGGGTTAGGCCCCGGCACCAACACACCACCTTGTGCCCGCCTTCGCCCCGGTTCGTCATGTTCGGTCACCGATCGGTTGTCCACAGGTTGTCCCGGGCCGCCCCCTCCGGGACGAACGCGCTGCTATCACTGGAGTTGACCGCCCCCCTGGCGAAAGAAGGCTGCCGGACGTGCTCCCCAGCGCAACGCCCGCCCCCGCGACCCCGGGCACTCCCCCGGTCGCGGGCCCACCGTTCCCCGCCACCGGACGCGCACTGCTGGACCAGGTCACCCAAGGCGTCCGACTGGCCCGCACCGGCCGCTTCGAGGAGACCGTCCTCCTGATCGACGACACCCGCAGGCGTCTGCGCGGCCACCCCGTGGCCGAGCTCGACCCGGTGGTGCCCGGAGTCCTGACCGACCTCGGGCTGGCCCAGACGCTGTGCGGCCGCTTCGGACCGGCCGAGGACCACCTCAACGAGGCGCGCTCCCTCGCCGACGCGCGCCGTCTCCCGCTCCTCGCCCTCGTCGCCCGGCACAACCTGGGCTGCCTCGACCTGCACCGGGGCGACCCCGCCGCCGCCATCGCCACCTTCCGCGCACTCGCCCCCCACATGCCCGCCGACCGTCAGGGCCCCCTGCGCGTCGACCTGGCCGAGGCCCTGCTCGCGGCGGGGCTCGTGGAGGAGGCCGGGCGCGCGCTCGCCGAGGCCCCGTGGGGCTCCGACCAGGACGGCGTCGCCCGCGTGCTGGTCCAGGCCAAACTCCGGCTGATGGAGGGCGATCCCACGGGCGCCCTCCACCTCGCGCACAGGGTCCGCGCGGAGCTGGGCCCCGGTTCCCTCTGGTTCGGGCTGGCGGACAGAGTGGAGCGTGCCGCGCGGGGCGCCACCCGCGCCCGGCCACCCGCGCACAGGGCGCGAGACCTCCTGGAACTGCGTCTGCCCGCCGTCTCGGACCCCTCGCCGCCCGGAGCCCTCGGGTCGTTCAGGGCGCTCGCGGACGCGCGCCGGGCGCTGGACCGCCTCGACCGGCACGGCGGCACGGCCCCGGGGCCCTGGCTCGGCGCGGCCGGACACGACCCCCACGTGCTTCGGGCCGGACTGGAGGGCTGCCTGGTCTCGGGAGACCCCGCGACCGCCCTGGAGTGGGCCGAACTGGGCCGCACCTGGGCCGACCGCTTCGTACCGGCACCGGAGAGCGCCTCCGCGCCCAGCATGACCGGGCCCACCGGCCGGTACCGCCGCGCCCTGGACCACGGTTCCGAGGAGGAGGCCCGCCGCCAGGCGCGGATCTGGGAGTCCGAGCACTGGCGGGCCTCCTCGGACGGCCTCGAGGCGCGCGGACACCGGCGCCCGGTGCTGGACACCCTGCTGGGGCGCCTGGACGGCCGCGCGTTCGTGCACTACACCGTGGCGGGCTCGGAGTCGGTGGCGCTGGTCGCGGTGTCCGGTCGGGTGCACGCGCGCACCCTGGGCCCCCTCGTCCGCCTCCGTCGCGCGCTCGGCCGGTTCTCGCACGAACGGACCGCTCCGCCCTACGGCCGCTCCTCGGCCGTCGCCGGTCCGCCCGGGCCACCGGCCGTCGGCGTGGTTCCGGCACCGCGCTCGGAGAACTCCGGAGCCTTCGCGCGGTCGGCCGACGAGCACCTCTCCTCGCTCCTGCTCGACCCCGTTCTCCCCCTGGTGGGCGACCGCCCCCTCGTGGTCACGGCCGACCCCTACCTGGGCGACCTGCCCTGGGGGCTCCTCCCCGGAATGCGCCAACGCCCCGTACGCCTGGTGTCCACGGCACTGGCCTGGGCCGGTCGGCCCGGCACCCGGCCCGGCTGGGACCGCGTACTGCTGGTGTGCGGGCCCGAACCCCGCAGCGCCCGACTGGAGGTCGCCGACCTGGCCGAGGCGCACCCGGGCGCGCGGGTCCTGGTCGGCGCGGGCCGTGAACGGGTCCTGGACGCCCTGGCCCACTGCGACCTGGCGCACCTGGCCGGTCACGGGCGGGTCGGCGACCGCACCCCCATGCTCGCCTGGTTCGACCTGCGCGGCGGCCCGCTACTGGCCTGCGACCTGACAGCCCTGCCCGCGGCTCCGGCCCTCGCGGTGCTCTCCAGCTGTTGGGGAGGGCGCGGTTTCGGCGAGACGCCGGGGCGGCCCGGCGGGTTCGTGGGCGCCCTGCTGGCCCGGGGCACGCGCACGGTGATCGCCAGCCCGGTACCGGTGGACGACGAGCGGACCGGACCTGCCATGCGCGCCTTCCACCGCGCGCTGACCGGAGGGGCCGAGGTGTCCGAGGCCGTGGCGCGGCACCTCGGGCACCTCGGCTTCTGCTGCTACGGCCCCTGAGGGCGGGGCGCGGCGGTGCGGTCACCGCCGCGCCCCTCTGCCGTCACCAGCCGCGCTCGCGCCACTGGGCCAGGTGCGGGCGCTCCTCACCCAGGGTGGTGTCGCCGCCGTGCCCGGGGTAGACCCAGGTGTCGTCCCCCAGCGCGCCGAAGACCCGCTCCGACACGTCACCGAACAGTGTCTGGAAGTCCGCGTCGGACCAGGTCTTGCCGACCCCGCCCGGGAAGAGGCTGTCGCCGGTGAACAGGTGGGTGTGGCCGTCGGGGTCGTCGTAGCGCAGGGCGATCGACCCGGGTGTGTGGCCGCGCAGGTGGATGACGGTGAGTGCGCAGTCCCCGACCGGGACGGTGCCGCCGTGAGTGACGGGCTCGTCGACCGACACCGGCAGTTCGTCGGCGTCGTCGGGGTGGGCGACCGTACGGGCGCCGGTCTGGCCGACGACCTCGGCCAGGGCCTGCCAGTGGTCCTGGTGGCGGTGGGTGGTGACCACGCGGGTCAGCCGGTCCTCACCGACCAGCTCCAGGATGCGGTCGGGTTCGGCCGCCGCGTCGATGAGGACCGCCTCGCCCGTGCTCCGGCAGCGGAGGAGGTAGGCGTTGTTGTCCATCGGGCCCACGGCCAGCTTGGTGATCGTCAGATGCGGTAGTTGGCGAAGGTCGGCGGGGCCGCCGACCTTGGTATCTCCGGAGTAGCTCACACGACCATTGTGGCCTGTCGCGGGGAGCGTACGCACCCGGGTGGGACACCCGGCGATCCGAGTGTCCCGCCCCGGGGGCGGGAGGGGGGTTCCCACGGGCGTCAGCGGGCCCAGCGCGGCGGGCGCTTCTCGAAGAAGGAGGCCCGCCCCTCGGCCGCGTCCTCACCGGCGAAGAACTCGGCGGACAGCTCGCCCATCCGGGTGAACATCTCGGTGCGGCGGTCCGGGGCCGCCTGGGCACCGCCGCCCAGCTCGCCCAGGAGTTCCTTGGTGCGCGACAGCGCGCCCGGCGCCGATCCACGCAGTCCCTGGAGGACGGCGTCCACCGCCTGGTCCATCTCCCGGTCGGGGACCGCCTGCGTGAGCAGTCCCGCCCGGGCCGCCTCGGAGGCGTCGAAGAGCTCGCCGGTGAGGAAGTAGCGGCTGAGCTGGCGCGAGTGCATCCGCGCCGAGACGGGGACGGAGATGATCGCCGGGACCACGCCGATCCGTACCTCCGTGAAGGCGAAGGTGGCGCTCTTGGGTGCGATCGCGATGTCGGCGGCGGCCACCAGGCCGATCCCGCCCGCGCGGGCGGGGCCGTTCAGCACGGCGATCACCGGTTTGGGGCCGCCCATGATCCGCTCGAAGATCTCGGGGAGTTCGGGGGCGGACGGTACCGGCATGCCCCGGAGCGCGGCGCCGACCTCCTTGAGGTCGGCTCCTGCGCAGAACACGGGTCCGCTGCCGGTGAGCACGATCCCCCGCACGTCGTCGTCGGCCATGGCGTCGGCGAGGGCGGCGTCGAGCCGGGCGCGCAGCCGGGCGGAGAGCGCGTTGCGGTTGCGCGGTGAGTCGAGGGTGATGGTGGCGATGGCACGGTCGACACTCGACCGCACGAGGGGGGCGTCATCCGAGGGGTTCGGGGGTGTCGGTTGCTGCGTCATCGCGGGCTGACCTCTCTTGCGTCGAACGCGCGGACCGACCGCGGGAACCGCGCCTCGCTGGTGGCGGGAGCGCGGCGGCCGCGGCCCGCGCCCACCGTGCCGAGTCTGCCGGTTCCGTGTTACGGACGGGCGCGCTGGTGTTACGTGCACCACACGCTAGCGCTCACGCCGGTCGCCGCCCCCACCCGCCCCGCGCTCGGCGGCCGGCGCGCGGATCGGGCCCCCTCGGGCCCGGAACTCCACGGGGCCGGGGCGTCCCGTACGCGGAATCGCCCCGGCCCCGCCGGGTGTGCTCCGGTCCCCGCGTTCAGCGCCGGGTCGTCGCGGCGGACAGCGCGTCCGCGAAGTGCAGCATCGTGGTGACGGCCTCGGCGCCGTCGGCCGCCTCGCTCACCCGCAGGGTGAGCGGCTCGGCGGTGAGCGCGCCGGTGTACCCGTGGTCCAGCTCGCAGCTCTCGTCCGCGCAGGAGGCCGGTTCGAGGTCGATGTGGGCGACCGCGCCCCAGTTGACCGACAGGTTGACGCTCAGCACCAGCTCGCTGGGCAGGCTGCCCGCCGTGTACTGGGCCGGGTTGGGTACCACGCGGGTCAGCGCCACCGACTGGATGTTGCCCAGCTGGATGCTGTCGGTCGTGGTGGAGGCGTGCGAGGTCCCGCCGGGCTCGGTGGGCGGGTGCTCGTCGGTGTGGCAGACCACGAGCCGGGTGGCGGTGAGCAGCATGACGGTGATGTGCCGCCGCATCTCCATGGCCGGGTCGAAGGTCGCCTCGTGGTGCACGATGAACGCCTCGGCGGCCTCCTCGCCCAGGGTGGTCGCGACGGCGTCGATCACCAGAGCCGGGTAGTACCCGCTCCGCTCGATCTCCAGGCGCCAATCCGTGGACACGGCACGTGTTTTCCTCATACCCCTATCCTGCCCCCTTCCGGCGACACTTCGCGACCGTCCGCCGAAACGCGACGCCCATTGCCGGATCAGAACGTCACCCCGCGCAGACGGCGCGGCCCCACGTCGGGCCGGACCTCGGGGGCCTCGCGCAACCACATGCGGGCGCCCAGGACGTGCGCTCCGGTGGCGTTGACCAGAACCGGGTCCAGGTCCACGTAGCCGATCTCGGGAAACGCCTCCACGAGGCGGGACACCCGGATGAGCAGCTCCTCCAGGGCCTCCACGTTCGGCTGCTCGGACAGCGAGGTGGCACCGGCGGGCAGGCCGAACAGCAGCGGCGCCGCCCGCACCGCGTGGATCAGGTCGGCCGCGTCCATGTCGGTCAGCGGCGCCAACCGGAAGGCGCGGTCGTCGAGCAGCTCGGCGGTGACGTCCGCGAGGCCGAAGGAGACCACCGAGCCGAAGGACTGGTTGTCGCCCGCGCGCACCACCGTGGGCACGCCCGGTGCGGCCATCCGCTGCACCACCAGCTCCGCCTCGCCGCCGAACCGGTCCTCCAGGGACAGGTAGGCGCTGCGCACGTCCTCGGGGGTACGCAGGTCGGCGCGCACGAACGTGCCCCCGGCGCGGACCCGCAGATCCGGGGCGTCGGCCTTGACCACGGCGGGGTAGCCGAGCTCACCGGCGGCCACCACGGCCTCCTCGGCGGAGGTGACCCTGATGTCCGGGTAGGCGGCGATGCCGTAGCAGGCCAACAGGTCGCGGGCGTCCTCGGAGGAGATCGCCGTCTCCTCGTCGTAGCGGCGCTCACCGCCGAACCAGGCGACGTCCTCGTCGGTCGGTCCGGCCTTCTTGAGAGCGCGGCCGATCGTGGCGCGCGCCCGGGCGCGGTCGATGTCCGGCAGTTCCGGGTGGCGACCGGGCTTGCGGTTGCGCCACTGCGCGTACCGGGTGGCGTGGGCGACGGCGCGGACCGCGTCCTCGGGCGAGGAGTAGGAGGGGACCGACCCGTGCAGGGTCTGTCCGAGGTCACCGACGTGCCGCAGCTCCTCGGGGATGCCCTGGCGCGCGAGGTAGGTCGTGACGACGGGCTTTTCGGAGTCCAGCGAACGGGCCCGCAGCACGCGGGCCACGTCGTCGCCGATGGGGTGCAGGGCCGGGACGAAGACCACCACGACGGAGTGCACGTCCTCGGCGGCCTGCGCGGTGCGGATCGCGGTGTCGAAGTCGTCGGCGGTGGCCTGCGGACCCAGGTTCACCGGGTCGTGCGGTTTGAGTCCCTGGCGCACGGCGGCGTCCTTGACCAGCAGTTCCAGGGAGTCGGAGTTGCCGATGATCCCCACCCGCGGCCCCTGGGGCAGCGGCTGGTAGGCGAGCACCTGGGCGGCGTCGAACATCTGCGTGATGTCGTCCACCCGCACCACGCCCGCCTGCTGGAACAGCGACGTGACGGCGTAGTCGGGCAGGGCCAGCCCTCCGGCGGCGTGCCCGGTGGGGGTGGTCTGCGCCGAACCGCCGCTGCGCACGGCGACGACCGGCTTCTGTTTGGCCAGGCGCCGGGCGAGCCGGGTGAACTTGCGCGGGTTGCCCAGGGATTCCAGGTACTGGAGGACGACCTTGGTGGCCGGGTCCTCCTGCCAGTACTGCATGAGGTCGTTACCGGACACGTCCGCGCGGTTGCCCGCGGAGACGAAGGTGGACAGCCCCATGCCGCGTTCGGCCACCCGCTGGAGGATGGCGCGGCCGAGGGCCCCGGACTGGGAGAAGAACCCGATGGGGCCCTGGGGCGGCAGGTCCGGGGAGAGGGTGGCGTTGAGCGAGACGGTGGGGTCGCTGTTGGCGATGCCCAGGCAGTTGGGGCCCACCACGCGCATCCCCGCCGCACGGGCGGTGCGCACCAGCTCGTCCTGGCGGGCGCGGCCCTCGGGGCCGACCTCGCCGAACCCGGAGCTGACCACGATCAGCCCGTGCACGCCCTTCTCGGCGCACTGTTCGACCACGTCGACGACGGTGTCGGCGCGCACGGCGACCACGGCGAGGTCGATCTGGTCGGGGATGTCCAGGACGGAGGGGTAGGCGCGCACGCCCACGACGGCCTTGGCCTCGGGGTGGACCGGGTAGACCGGGCCCTGAAACTCCCCGCCGAGCAGGTTGCGCAGCGCGGTCTGCCCGATGGTGTGGGCTGTGCGGCTGGCGCCGATGACGGCGACGGACTCGGGGAAGAGCAGGCGGGCGATGGAGCGCGACTCGGCGCGCTGCTCGCGGGCGCGCATCACCTCGGTGGAGTCGTCCGTGGGCTGGATGTCCAGGGTGAGCCGGATGACGCCCTCGTCGAAGGTCTGCTGCGCCGTGTACCCGGCCTCGCGGAAGACGTTGATCATCCGCCGGTTCTCCGGCAGGACGTCGGCGATGAAGCGTCGGACGCCGCGTTCGCGGGCGGCGGCCCCGATGTGTTCGAGCAGGACCGAGGCCAGGCCGCGCCCCTGGTGTCCGTCCTCCACGACGAAGGCGACCTCGGCCTCCTCGGGAGCGACCTTGTCGTAGCGCACCACCGCGACCATGGCGTCGGAGATGGTGGCGACCAGGGCCACGCGGTCCTCGTAGTCGACGGTCGTGAAGCGTTTCACGTCCCGGTCGGAGAGCTTGGGGTAGGGCGCGAAGAACCGGTAGTAGATCGTCTCCGGTGAGAGCCGGGAGTGGAACTCGCGCAGCAGGTCGGCGTCGTCAGGGGTGATGGGGCGCAGGTGCGCGGTGCCTCCGTCGGTCAGGACGACGTCGGCTTCCCAGTGGTTCGGGTAGGACTGCACGACTGCGAGACTAGACGACAATCGGCCGAATTCGGAGAAAGTCCATGCGGGGTCACCGAAATCGACCCCGATCGGCCCTCGCGCGAAGGCGAGCCGCACGCGCTCGGACGGGGCTCGAACGACCCGGTCCGGCGAACCGGAACCGGCGGCCTCCGATCCGTGGGACGGGTCGCGTCGGCCGGGGGCGCCGCGACACGGCTGTTCGGACGCGTGCGGCCCGCCGCCCCGGCCCGCCGCCGAGCCGGGCCGGGCGCGCTCGGCGTCCGAGATCACGCCGAGTGCGGATAGGCTTCCCGGGTGGGTCGAAACCCCCTGGTGCGCGGGGCCTGCCGCCCCGCGGCGGCCCCGGCGCGACCGCGTGTCCCGGGCGCTGTCAGTTCGTTACCCGACACTGATCGTTAAGCTGTTAACGTCGTGCGGGCACAGATTCTCAAACCCTCGGTGGTGGCTGGCGAAATGACTCGAGTGGTCGTGATCGGTGATCTGATGACCGATGCCGTCGCGCGTGCGTTCCACCCGTTGGCCCGCGGCAGCGACACCCCGGCGTCGGTGATCATGTACGGCGGCGGTTCCGGGGCGAACATCGCCTCGTGGCTCGCGGTGGAGGGAACCGACACCACGTTCGTGGGCCGTCGTGGCTCCGACATCACCGGCCGCACCCGCGAGATGGAACTCATGGGCTACGGCCTGGACTCGCGCATGGTCATGGACCCTGAGCGCCCCACCGGTACCTGCGTGGTGATGATCACCCACCGGGGCGACCGCACGATGCTCAGCGACCCCGGCGCGAACGCCCGCCTCCAGCCCGAGGACCTGCCCCGCGACGTGTTCGGCCCCGACGGCCACCTGCACGTGTCCGGGTACACGCTGATCAACTCCGACTCCCGCCGCGCGGCCCGGGTGGCCCTGCGCATGGCGCGGGAGAGCGGCATGTCCATCTCCGTGGACGGCGGTTCGCACGCCCCGCTGGAGCGCGCGGGCGCGGAGAACTTCCTGGACTGGACGCAGGGCGCGCGGCTGCTGTTCGTCAACGTCGCCCAGGCCAAGGTGCTCACCGGGCGGGACGAGGCCGAGGCCGCCGCGAAGGTGCTCACCGCCTGGTTCCCCAACGTGGTGATCAAGCTCGGCGAGGAGGGCGGCCTGTGGGCCTCCAAGACGCGCGAGGACTGCGTGAGGGCCCCTGCCGAGCCGGTGGAGCCCTCCCCCGGTTCGGTCGGTGCCGGTGACGCGTTCATCGCCGGTTTCCTCCCGGCCTGGCTGGCCGGACGGCACCCCAAGGAGGCGCTGGGCCGGGCCAGCAGGCTGGCGGCGCGTGCCCTGCACCAGCCGGGGGCCCGCCCGGACCTGGGCGAGGGCGAGCCGGTGCGCAGGGGCGCCCCCCGGGGCCAGCGCCTGCGGTAGACCCCGACGTTCCCACGGGCCCCGCCACCCAGAGGTGGCGGGGCCCGTGGCGTGTGCCCCGGCTCAGCCGCCGGTGGTGGCCAGGGTCAGGGGCAGCACCTCCGGGGCACCGGCCCCGCGGAGCAGGGCGGCGCCCACGGTCAGGCTCCACCCGGTGTCGGCGTGGTCGTCCACCAGCAGGAGGGGGCCGGGGGTGTCCCGTTGGAGTCGGGCCACCCGTTCGGTCAGGTCGGGGTCGGCCACCAGCGCCGAGTACACCTGGCCGAGGCGCATGGCGCTGTTGTGGCGGCGGGGGCCCGGCCCCTCGGGGCCGCGGTACGACAGGGAGCCCAGCGGCGCGAGCCTCCCCAGCTCGGCGATACGGGAGGCCAGGTCGGCCACCAGGGTCGGCCGGGAGACCGAGGGCATCGCGACCACTCCGACGGGTCGGTCCCGCCATCCCCAGGCGGCCAGGACGCGCACGACCCCCTGGAGGAGGCGGTCGTCCACCGGGGCGTCCGGCGCGTCCTCGGCGAGGACACGGCGCAGCTCCGTCCCCCACCCGATGTCGGTGAGGCGGCCCAGCGCGCGCCCCTCCCCGGCCCGCAGGTTCTCCGGGATCTTCCCGGACAGCCCCACGCCGAGCGTGTTCATGCCGGTGGGCCACTGCCGTCGCGGTGCGAGGGGGGTTCCAGGCCGGTCCAGGTGGTCGGCAGCGGCCCGGCGCCGTCCGGAGTCGACGTCGGTGGGCCAGTACTGTCCGGTGCACACGTCGCAGCGGCCGCACGGCTCGGCGGCGGGGTCGTCGAGCTGGCGGCGCAGGAACTCCATCCGGCAGGTGCTGGCGGAGACGTAGTCGAGCATGGCGCGCTGTTCGCGCTCGCGGGCCTGGCTGACCGCCGCGTAGCGTTCGGCGTCGTAGGTCCAGGGCTGGCCGGTCGCGGTCCAGCCGCCGCGCACCCGGCGCACCGCTCCGTCCACGTCGAGCACCTTGAGCATCTGCTCGAGGCGGGTGCGGCGCAGGTCCACCCGGGTCTCCAGGTGGGCGGTGGAGAGCGGCTTCCCGGCCTCCTCGAGCACCTGGAGGGTCTGGCGGACGGTCTCCTCCGGTGGGAACGACAACCCGGCGAAGTACTCCCAGATGCGCACGTCCTCACGTCCCGGCAGGAGCACCACCTCGGCCCGTTCCACACCGCGCCCCGCACGGCCCACCTGCTGGTAGTAGGAGATCGGCGACTGCGGTGCGCCCAGGTGCACCACGAAACCCAGGTCCGGTTTGTCGAACCCCATGCCCAGGGCGCTGGTGGCCACGAGTGCCTTGACCCGGTTTCCCAGGAGGGCGTCCTCGGCGAGCGCCCGTTCGTCGGGGTCGGTCTGCCCGGTGTAGGGCAGCACCTCCAGGCCCTGCTCGGTGAGGAAGCGGGCGGTCTCGGCCGCGGCGCTGACGGTGAGGGTGTAGACGATCCCTGAGCCGGGGATCTTGGGCAGGTGCTCGGCCAGCCAGCTGAGCCGCGCAGTGGGGTCGGGCAGTTCGGCCACGCCCAGGCTCAGGCTCTCGCGCTCCAGGCTGCCGCGCAGGACCAGGGTGTCGGCGCGGTCGTCCCCGGCCTGGAGCTGTTCGGCCACGTCGCGGGTGACGCGCTCGTTGGCGGTGGCGGTGGTGGCCAGGACGGGCACCCCGTCGGGCAGGTCGTGCAGGAGGGAGCGGATGCGGCGGTAGTCGGGGCGGAAGTCGTGGCCCCAGTCGGAGACGCAGTGCGCCTCGTCGATCACGACCAGCCCCGCCCCGGCGGCGAGCTCGGGGAGGACGCGGTCGCGGAACTCCGGGTTGTTGAGCCGTTCGGGGCTGACCAGGAGCACGTCCACCAGTCCCTGGGAGACCTCGGCGTAGGTGGACTCCCAGGCGGTGGTGTTGGAGCTGTTGATGGTGCGGGCCCGGATGCCCGCGCGTTCGGCGGCGGCGATCTGGTTGCGCATCAGGGCCAGCAGCGGGGAGACGATGACCGTGGGCCCGGCCCCCTCGGCGCGGCGCAGCGCGGTGGCCACGAAGTACACCGCCGACTTGCCCCATCCGGTGCGCTGGACGACCAGTGCCCTGCGGCGTTGGGCGACCAGGGCGTGGATGGCGGTCCACTGGTCCTCGCGCAGCCGTGCGCCCTCACCCGCCAGGGCGCGCAGGTGCCGCTCGGCGTCGGCGCGCAGGGCGCCGCCGGGGTCGGTGGCGGGGTCGGGGCGGGTGTCGGTCGGTGCGTCGGTGACCGGGACGTCGGGCGGGGTGGGAGTGGCCATGGGTCCTTGGTATCAGAGGTGGCGGACGCGAACGCGGTCGTCCACAGGCGCTCCCGCCTCGGATACCCGTGGAGGAGGGATGGCGCGGCCGCACCGTGCGCGAGCTCTCGGTCTGCCCGATACGCCCGCACCGACCGCGGTAACGGAATGGAAACGTTCTCGCTATGTGCCATTGCGTTCACCGAGTGTCATCTGAACACTCGACGCCAGGGCTCGCGCCCACACGGATGGGAGCGCTCCCGAACCGGGTGGCTCCTCCGAGACGAACACGAAGGACACACGATGGCGCAACCACGAAACCGCCCCAGCGGCGGTTTCCTCCCCCGATCCCCCCGACACGCGCATCCGCGCACCCGCACCTCCCTGGGCCTGCTGGCCGCCGCCTCCGCGCTCGCGGTCGGCGGCGCGACCCTGGCCGTCACCGGTGCCACACCGGCCGCCCCCGCCTCCGCCGACTCAGCGGCGGAGGTCCCGGTCGGCTCCGGCAGCTACACCTCCGTCCGCCCCGAAGGAGCCTCCGGCCCCTCCGACCTCAACGGTGCCCCCGTCTCCCCCAAGGTCACCGACGACCACACCGGCCCGGCCCCCACCAACGAGTGGTGGTCCTCGCTCATCTTCCAGCGCTACCCCGACAACCCCCACGGCGAGAACCTCTTCGCCCACCCCCTGAGCTACAAGCCCCACGAGGGCGGGCTCGACATGGGCTACCCCGACTCCCACCAGCTGGTCGGCGACGACCTCAAGTACGAGTACACCGCCGTCTCCGACCTCACACTGGGCGCGGCCGGGCTCGACTCCCCCGACACCCGCACCGCCGACAGCGGCGACTGGACGGTCACCGCGCACTGGGAGGGCGGCGGCGCCGAGCTGCGGGTCACCATCGGCCAGGGCCTGCCCTTCGCCTACGCCGAGACGGAGGGCGCCGCGGCCGAGGTCACCTTCTCCGACGCCCCCGAGATCTGGCACGAGGACGGCTCCACCGTCGGCGCCACCGTCAACGGCCGGCACTACGCCCTGTTCTCGCCCTCCGACGCGCCCTGGAACGTCTCCGGTGACACCCTCACCGCCGACGGCGGGTACTACTCCGTGGCCGTCCTGCCCTCGCCCGAGGACCTGGACACCTTCGCCCCCTACGCCCACTCCTTCGTCACCGGCTCCGTCGTGGAGTTCGACTACGACGAGGCCGCGTCCACCCTCACCAGCACCTACACGCTGGAGACCGAGGCCAGGGAGGGGACCGAGACCGGGGCCCTCACCGCGCTGTACCCGCACCAGTGGGCCAACGCGACCAGCGACCTCACCGACCTCTCCTACGTCTCTCCCCGAGGCGAGATGAAGGTCTCCGAGGGCGCCTCCTTCACCACCGAACTGACCACCCAGGGCCTCATGCCCAGCCTGCCCACCGTCGAGAGCGCCGACCACGACCGGCTGAGGGCCCTGATCGACGACGTCCTCGCCGAGGAGGAGCTCTTCCCCGAGCCGGGCGACACCTACTGGGACGGCAAGGCCATGGGCCGCCTGGCCCAGCTCGTGCCGATCGCCGACTCCATCGGTCACACCGAGGGCCGTGACGCGCTCCTCTCCCTGGTCAGGGAACGCCTGGAGGACTGGCTGACCGCCGGGGGCACCCGTCAGTTCCACTACGACGAGGAGTGGGGCACGATGCTCGGCTACCCCGACAGCTTCGGGGCCGCCACCGAACTCAACGACCACGACTTCCACTACGGCTACTTCGTCTCGGCCGCCGCCGTTGTCGCCCGCTACGACCGCGACTGGGCCGACGAGGACGCCTGGGGAGGCATGGTCCGCCTGCTCATCGAGGACGTCGCCGGAACCGACGGCGACATGTTCCCGCGCCTGCGCTCCTTCTCCCCCTACGCCGGGCACGGCTGGGCCTCCGGCCACGCCGGGTTCGCGGCGGGCAACAACCAGGAGTCCTCCTCCGAGGGCATGCACTTCGCCGCCGCCACCGCCCACTTCGGAGCCCTCACCGGCGACGAGGAACTGCGCGACCTCGGCGTCTACCTCCACACCACCCAGGCCTCCACCGTCGCCCGCTACTGGCAGGACGCGGGCGGCACGACCTTCCCGGACGACTACCCCGAGGACGTCGTCGGTATGGTCTGGGGCGACGGCGGCGACTACCGCATCTGGTGGGACGGCGGCCACGAGGAGCACTACGGCATCAACTACCTGCCCATCACCGCGGGCTCCCTGTACCTGGGGCACGACCCCGAACACGCCGGGGTGATCTACGAGTCGCTCGTGGACAAGCTCGGCGGGGAACCGCAGATCTGGCGCGACATCCACTGGGCCCACCGCGCCCTCTCCGACGGTGAGGACGCCCTGCGGATGTTCGAGGAGCAGTGGCAGACCTACGAGCCGGAGGCGGGCGGCTCCAAGCCGCACACCTACCAGTGGGTCTCCACCCTCGCCGAGTTCGGCACCGTCGACGTGTCCGTGACCGCCGACACCGCCCACTACGCCGTGTTCGACAAGGGCGGGACCAGCACCTACACCGCCTTCAACCCGGGCACGGGCCCGCTCACGGTCACCTTCTCCGACGGCACCTCCCTGGAGGTCCCCGCCGGGGAGACCGCGGTGACGCGCGGCTGACCCGTAGGCGCGCACCCCCGCCGCACGCCCTCCCCCGACCGGGCGTGCGGCGGGTCCGTCCCGCCCGCGCCCCGGTCGCCGGAGACGGAAATCGGTGTCGAAGACGGTGCGAAACCCCCCAGTCGCACGACTCACACACGCCCAACCACGCGCCCCGGTACGTTTCAGTCCTTGGCACAGGCCAGAATTACGGACATGGCCCGTACTACTTCCCGTCCCCCCGAGGATCTCGCCGAGAAGATCATCGACATCGACGTCTCCGAGGAGATGCGCGGCAGCTTCCTGGAGTACGCGTACTCGGTGATCTACCAACGCGCGCTACCCGACGCGCGTGACGGCATGAAGCCGGTCCAACGGCGCATCCTGTACCAGATGAACGAGATGGGCCTGCGGCCCGACCGCGGCCACGTCAAGTGCGCCCGCGTCGTCGGGGAGGTGATGGGTCGGCTCCACCCCCACGGCGACTCCGCCATCTACGACGCCCTCGTCCGCCTCAGCCAGTCCTTCGCCATGCGCGTGCCGCTGGTCGACGGCCACGGCAACTTCGGCTCCCTGGGCGGCGACGACGCCCCGGCCGCCATGCGGTACACCGAGGCCCGCCTGGACAGCGCCGCCGAGCTCCTGGTCTCGTCCATCGACGAGGACGTCGTGGACTTCAAGCCCAACTACGACGGCCAGGAGACCGAACCCGAGGTCCTTCCGGCGGCCTTCCCCAACCTGCTGGTCAACGGCGCGTCCGGGATCGCGGTGGGCATGGCCACCAACATGGCCCCCCACAACCTGGGCGAGGTCATCGCCGCCGCCCGGCACCTGATCGCCCACCCCGAGGCCACGCTGGAGGAACTCACCGAGTTCGTCCCCGGCCCCGACCTGCCCACCGGCGGCACCATCGTGGGCCTGGACGGCATCCGGGACGCCTACCGCAAGGGCCGCGGCACCTTCCGGACCCGCGCCACCGTGGCCGTCGAGAAGGTGTCCGCGCGCCGCACCGGCCTGGTCATCACCGAGCTGCCCTACAGTGTCGGTCCCGAGAAGGTCATCAGCCGAATCAAGGAGCTGGTGCAGTCCAAGAAGCTCCAGGGCATCTCGGACCTCAAGGACCTCACCGACCGCAACCAGGGCCTGCGCCTGGTCATCGAGCTGAAGAACGGGTTCAACCCCGAGGCGGTCCTGGAGGAGCTCTACCGGCTCACGCCGATGGAGGAGACCTTCGGCATCAACAACGTGGCCCTGGTCGACGGCCAGCCGCAGACCCTGGGCCTGCGCGAACTGCTCCAGGTCTACGTCGGCCACCGCCTCGACGTGGTCCGCCGCCGCAGCGAGCACCGGCGCAAGAAGCGCCAGGAGCGCCTGCACCTGGTCGCGGGCCTGCTCGTGGCGCTGCTCGACATCGACCGCGTCATCGCGCTGATCCGCGAGGCGGACGACACCGCCGCCGCGCGGGAGTCCCTCATGGGCGCCTACGACCTCTCCGAGATCCAGGCGCGCTACATCCTCGACACCCCGCTGCGCCGCCTGACCCGCTTCGACCGGCTGGAGCTGGAGACCGAGCGGGACAAGCTCGACCTGGAGATCGAAGAGCTCACCTCCATCCTGGAGTCGGACAAGAAGCTGCGCCGGGTGGTGTCCAAGGAGCTCAACGACGTCTCCAAGAAGTTCGCGACCCCGCGCCGCACGCAGCTGCGCGAGAGCGACGGCGCGGCCCGCGCCGCCGTCATCCCGCTGGAGATGGCCGACCAGCCCTGCCACGTGCTCTTCGGCGTCGACGGGCACATCGGCCGCACGAAGGGGGCCACCCCGCCGCGTGTGTACACGGGCCTGCGCGCCAGGCACGACGCGGTCGAGGTCTCCGTCCCCACCACCTCGCGCTCGGACATCGGGTTCGTCACCGACCTCGGCCGGATGATCCGCGTGCCGGTGGTGGAGCTGCCCGAGCTCCCCGCGGACGGTGAGGGGGAACCCGAGCGCCCGCCGCTGGCCGCCGGTCTGGACGTCGGCGAGTTCGTCCAGCTCGACGAGGGCGAGCGGGTCGTGTCGATCGTCTCCATGAACACCACGGGGCCCGGGTTCGTCGTGGGCACCGTCGGGGGTGTGGTCAAGCGGGTCGCGCCCGACTTCCCGCCCAACAAGGACGACTTCGAGATCATCACGCTCAAGGACGACGACCGCGTGATCGGCGCGACCCAGTTGTCCACCGGTGAGGAGGACCTGGTCTTCGTCACCTCGGAGGCGCAGCTGCTGCGCTTCTCGGCCACCACGGCCCGGCCCCAGGGCCGCCAGGCGGGCGGCGTCGCCGGCGTGCGGCTCTCCGAGGACGCCCGCGTCCTGTGGTTCGGCGCGGTCTCCAGCCCCGAGGACTCGGTGGTGGTGACGGTGTCCGGCGGCGGCGACGCCCTGGAGGGCACCCAGGCCGGATCGGCCAAGGTCACCCCGTTCACCGCCTACCCCGCGAAGGGGCGGGCGACCGGCGGGGTGCGCTGCCACCGTTACCTGAAGGGCGAGGACACGCTCACCTTCGCGTGGGTGGGGCGCGCCCCGGCCCGGGCCTCCCGGGCGGACGGCAAGCCGGTCCGCCTGCCGGACCTGACCGAGCGCCGTGACGGTTCGGGCGAGGCCCTGACCAGTGCCGTCGTCACGGTCGGCAGCGCGCAGACCGGCTCCGGAATCACCCCTCCCGGAGCCGGGAGCTGAGTTTTCGCGACCGCCGTGCGCACGGGTGTGCTTACCTGTGTGCACGGCCGTCCATGCACACAAACAACACAGGGAGTCACCACAAGTGAGCGACAGCAACGCCACCCCTCCCCCCGGGGCCTTCGACGACGTGTTCGGCGCCAACGCCGCGTACGCCGCGGACTTCACTCTCACCGGTCTCAAGCCGTTGGCCGCGAAGGGTCTGGCCCTGGTCACGTGCATGGACTCCAGGATCGAGCCGCTGGACATGCTCGGCCTCGAACCGGGTGACGCGAAGATCCTGCGGAACGCGGGCGCCCGGGTCACCGACGACACCCTGCGAACCCTGGTACTGGCCGTGTACCTGCTGGGTGTGGACCGGGTCCTGATCCTGCCGCACACCAAGTGCAAGATGGCGTCCGTGGAGAACGACGACGTCGTGCACGACCTCATCCTGAACGACTTCGGGGTGGACACGCGCAGCCTGGAGTTCAAGACCGACAACGACCAGCTGGGCGCCCTGGAGCACGACCTCGAACGCATCCGGCACCACCCGCTGCTGCCCAAGGGCCTTCCGGTGGCCGGCGCGATCTACGACGTGGACACCGGCAGGGTGAAGCCGGTCGACCTCTGACCCGCCGACCCCGCGCGCACGCCCCCGTCCACTCCGGCCGGGGGCGTTCGCGTGCAGGTGTCGCGGCGTTCCCGAGCGGGGATCACCTGGGTGTGTCCTGACCCCGCACCCCAGGGAATGCCGCCGCCCCCTCGACGGTTGTGACGCGGGACGGTGGGACGCCGTTGAGAGGAGCACCGTGGAAGAGAGCACCTACGACACCTTCAACCGAGCCCGCATGTTCATGGAGCTGGGTGACCCGATCTACGCCGCCCAGGTCCTCGAACCGATCGTGGAGAACGAGCCGGGCAGCCGCTCCCTGCTGGAACTGCTGGGGCGCGCCTACTTCCACTCCGCCCAGCTCACCAAGGCCGAGTCGACCTTCCGCAGCCTGATCGAACTGGACCCCGTGGACAACTGGGCGCACATCGCCCTGGCCCGCACCCTGGAGCGGCAGAGCCGTCACGAGGAGGCGGCCACCTACCGCCGCATGTACGCGGTGATGTCCGGCGGTTCCCTGGACTGAGGCGGGCGCCCGGACCCG
>NZ_JBEYHA010000012.1:0-54219 GCF_040635075.1 Nocardiopsis sp. NPDC007018 | reverse complement strand
GGCCAAAGCGAAGCGGAGGCCCACAAAGGCACGACCGAGGCGCCGGAGAGGGTTCTGCAAGAGGAGTCAAGCCGCCAGCGAGGAACGAGCCAGGCACAGACGACGACGAAGAATCCCCCTGCAAAAACGCCGAACCCGGGCCAAAGCGAAGCGGAGGCCCACAAAGGCACGACCGAGGCGCCGGAGAGGGTTCTGCAAGAGGAGTCAAGCCGCCAGCGAGGAACGAGCCAGGCGCAGACGACGATGAAGAATCCCTCTGCAAGGGCGCCGAGGTACCCTCCTCACCATGGCTCCCAATCCTGACCCGCCCTGGGTCGACCGGTGTTCCGACAGTGCCCGCGCCTGGGCGGACGAGGCGGTCCGCAGGGTCGTGGCCGACGACACGCGTTCGGCCGACACGCATCTGCACGTGTTTCCGCTGCCCCCGGAATGGGGCATCGACCTGTACCTCAAGGACGAGTCGGTGCATCCGACGGGCAGCCTGAAGCACCGGTTGGCGCGGTCGCTGTTCCTGTACGGGCTGGCCAACGGGTGGATCACGGAGGGCACGACGATCGTGGAGGCGAGTTCGGGTTCCACCGCGGTGTCGGAGGCCTACTTCGCCCAGTTGGTGGGGTTGGACTTCGTCACGGTGGTACCGCGCCGGACGAGTCCGGAGAAGATCGCCCTGATCGAGCGTTACGGCGGGCGCTGCCACTTCGTGGACCACCCGCCGGACATGTACGGGGAGGCCGAACGTCTGGCGGCCGAGTCGGGCGGCCACTACATGGACCAGTTCACGTACGCGGAGCGGGCCACGGACTGGCGCGGCAACAACAACATCGCGGAGTCGGTCTTCGAGCAGCTGGCCATGGAGCGGCACCCCGACCCGGACTGGATCGTGGTGGGCGCCGGTACGGGGGGCACGTCGGCGACGATCGGCCGGTACCTGAGGTACCGGCGCCTGCACACGCGGTTGGCCGTGGTGGACCCGGAGAACTCGGCGTTCTTCCCGGGGTGGGTGACCGGTGCCGCGGACTACTCCACGGGGATGCCGTCGCGGATCGAGGGCATCGGCCGCCCGCGGATGGAGCCGAGTTTCGTTCCGTCGGTGATCGACCTCATGATGCCCGTGCCGGATGCCGCGAGCATCGCGGCGATGCGGCACCTCCACGACGTGACCGGGCGGTGCGCGGGCGGTTCGACCGGCACCAACCTGTGGGGGGTGTGGCACCTGGTCGCCAGGATGCTCCGTGAGGGCCGCAGGGGCAGCGTGGTCACCCTGATCTGCGACGGCGGGGAACGGTACCAGCACAGCTACTACAACGACGCCTGGGTGTCGGAGCGCGGGCTGGACCCCGCTCCCTTCCGTGCGGCGATCGACCGGTTCCTGGCGGACGGGGTGTGGGAGCCGCCGCGGACGCCGTGAGGCGGCAGCAGACGGGAGGGGGCCCGCACCGGTCGGTGCGGGCCCCCTCCCGTGCGCGGTGCCGGGTCAGGCGTCGATGCGCTCCAGGTCCAGTTCCTGCGCGCCCTCCTGGATGAACTTGCGGCGCGGCGCGACCTCGTTGCCCATGAGCAGGTTGAAGACGGCGGCCGCCTCCTCGGCCTGCTCCACCCGGATGCGGCGCAGGGTGCGGTGGCGCGGGTCCATGGTGGTCTCCGCGAGCTGGTCGGCGTCCATCTCGCCCAGGCCCTTGTACCGCTGCACCGGCTCCTTCCAAGAGATCTTGCGCTTCTCCAGGTCGAGCAGGGTGCGCCGGAGTTCGGCGTCGGAGTAGGTGTAGACGTACCGGTCCTCGGGCTTGGCCCCGCGCTTGCGCCGCACGTTGGTGAGTTCGATGCGGTGCAGCGGCGGCACGGCCGCGTACACGCGCCCGGCCTCCAGCATGGGGCGCATGTACCGGTAGATGAGGGTGAGCAGCAGGCACCGGATGTGCGCGCCGTCCACGTCGGCGTCGGCCATGAGGATGACCCGGCCGTAGCGGGCGGCGTCGAGGTCGAAGGTACGGCCCGAGCCCGCGCCGATGACCTGGAGGATGGCGGCGCACTCGGCGTTCTTGAGCATGTCCGCGACCGAGGACTTCTGCACGTTGAGGATCTTGCCCCGGATGGGCAGCAGTGCCTGGAACTCGGAGTCGCGGGCCAGCTTGGCGGTGCCCAGAGCCGAGTCTCCCTCGACGATGAACAGCTCGCTGTGCTCCAGGCCCTCGCTGCGGCAGTCCACCAGCTTGGCGGGGAGCGCGGAACTCTCCAGGGCGTTCTTGCGGCGCTGGGTCTCACGCTGCTGGCGGGCGGCCAGCCGGGCCTTGGCGGCGCCGACGACCTTCTCCATGACCGTGCGGGCGCGGGCCTTCTCGGCCTTCTTGGTGGAGGTGAGGAACTCGCGGAGTTCCTTGCCGACCACCTGGGAGACGATCCGGGAGGCGGCCGAGGTGCCGAGGATCTCCTTGGTCTGCCCCTCGAACTGCGGTTCGGGCAGGCGCACGGTGACGACGGCGGTCAGGCCCTCCTGGGTGTCGTCCTTGGTGACCGGGTCGTCGCTGTTCTTGAGGAGTTTGGTGGCGCGCAGCTGGTCGTTGATCACCCGGACCAGGGCGCGCTCGAACCCGTTGAGGTGGGTGCCGCCCTTGGGGGTGGAGATGACGTTGACGAAGGTGCGCACGGTGGTGTCGTATCCGGTGCCCCAGCGCAGGGCCACGTCGACGTCCAGGCGGCGCTCGACGTCGGCGGGGACCATGTGGCCGGACTCGTCCAGGACGGGGACGGTCTCGGTGAAGTGGCCCGCCCCCTGGATGCGCAGGACGTCGCTGATCGGTTCGTCGGGGGCCAGGAAGGTGCAGAACTCGCCGATGCCGCCGTCGAAGCGGAACTCCTCGGTGAAGGCGGGCTCGCCCTCGGCGCGCTCGTCGCGGACGGCGATGGTCAGCCCGGGGATGAGGAAGGCGGTCTGACGCGCCCGGTCGAGCAGGTTGTCCCGGGTGATCTCCGCGTCCTTGAGGAAGATCTGCATGTCCGGCCAGAACCGGATGCGGGTGCCCGTGATCTTCTTGGCGATCTTGCGGACCTGTTCGAGGCCGGACACCGGGGTGAACTCGGCGTCGGGGCCCGCTCCGGCGAAGCGTCCGGCGATGCCCCGGCGGAAACTGAGGGCGTGGGTGTGCCCCTGGCGGTCGATCTCCACGTCCACGCGGGCCGAGAGGGCGTTGACGACGGAGGCGCCGACGCCGTGCAGGCCGCCGGAGGCGGTGTAGGAGCCGGAGCCGAACTTGCCGCCCGCGTGGAGCTTGGTCATGACCAGTTCCACTCCGGAGAGCCCGGACTTGGGCTCGGTGTCCACGGGGATGCCGCGCCCGTCGTCGCTGACCGAGACGGAGCCGTCGCCGTGCAGGGTCACGTCGATGCGCCCGCAGTGGCCGCCCAGGGCCTCGTCGACGGAGTTGTCGATGATCTCCCACATGCAGTGGGTGAGGCCACGGCTGTCGGTGGACCCGATGTACATGCCCGGCCGCTTGCGCACCGCTTCGAGGCCCTCCAGGACCGACAGGTGCCGAGCGGAGTAATCCTCGGGATCGTGGACGGCTGCGGTCAAGGCGGTCACTCGGACATCTCCTGCGTCTTGAGGGCCATCGTGGCTGTGCGGTGCGTGCCCTTTGTACCGCGCCGCACCGACTGTTGAGGGGGTCAGGCTACGGCGAGCCGGGGACTTTGCCGTGGCACGGCCGTGTGTGGGCGGGGTCGTGTCCCCCGGGTGCGGTCTGCCGGAGTCGACACCGGGTCCGCCGTGACGGGGCTCACGCACCCGTGTGCGGGTGGGAGACCGGCCGGCACGGGGGCGGACGGGGCCTGCCCGCGCGAGACTACCACCTCTGGTGGATGCGACCTGGATACTCCCGTTTTCCGGGGATAGCCGGGCCTTCCCCAGGGGTACAACACCTACGAGGATGCGTGTCCGACGAACATGACCCATTGAGTGCCAGACGGACACGAACCGGGCGGATTCCGCTGTCGGCGTACACGGGAGCCGGTTGGGAACGTCTGGGTCGGGTTAGATGTTGTCAGAGGTGACTAACGCCGAGTATTGAGGATGGCGAAGTGACTGGAACCCTTGCCCCCACTCAGCCGCTGACGGCTGCTGACCGCTGCGACCGCTGTGGTGCACAGGCGTACGTCCGGGTGCTGCTGAACTCCGGCGGCGAACTCCTGTTCTGCGCGCACCACATGCGCAAGCACGACGACTCACTCCGCAAGATCGCCTCGGACATCCAGGACGAGACGGACAAGCTCACCAAGAGTGACAAGGACGCGGAAGAGCGTTAGCCACGACGACCACGAAACGTCGACGGCGGTCCCCGGATTCCGGGGGCCGCCGTCCTCGTTCCCGGCGGGTCGCACGCGACCGCCCGTCCCCTCCGCGGGACGGCGGTCAGCCCGCGAGGACCCGGTTGTGGTAGCGGGCGACCTCGGCGAACCCGGCCCGCCGGTAGAGCCGGAGCGCGGGCCCGTTCTCCGCCACCACGCACAGGTACGCCCGCCGGGCCCCCTTGTCGTGCGCCCACGCGAGGAGGTCCGCGAGCAGGGCCCCCGCGACACCGCGTCCGCGCGCGGCCCGGGCGGTGACCATCGAGCAGATCGCCACCGACTCCCCGTCCAGCACCGCGCAACCCCGCCCGTCGCCGTCCTCGTGGACGCCGTAGGCGGCGGTGACCCGCCCCAGGATGCGGACCACGCCCTCGGCCCACTCCGGAGCCGCACCGGTCTCCGCGAACAGCTCGGTCCAGCGCGGGGTCGGGGCGTCCGAGACCAGGGTGCGGCCCGGCCCCTCGGGTCGCTCCGCGAGCTCCCTGGCCAGGACCAGGGTGGGCTCCACCAGCGCGTAGCCGTGCTCGGCCAGTCGGGCGTCCACCGCCTCCTCACCGGGCCACACCTGCACACAGGGGTTCAGGCCGTGCTCGCGGTAGAACCGGGTGACCTCCACGACGTCGGCCCCCGGGTCCTCCACCAGGGCGCAGTTGGCCCGCTTGGTGAACCCGTCCGCGAGGCCGAACCGCCATCCCGCCCGGGACTCGGTCCGGAAGGCGGGCCAGTCCCTGGACACCCGTTCCGCCCACGTGTGCATGATCGTCCCCTCACTGTCCCGGCTGTCGGAAGCCGCACATCCTATCCGGCCGCGCACGCCCTACCATGGGCACGGTCCCGACCTCACCCCTGACCTGGAGAGTCCATGTTCATCCTGCTCCCGCCCTCCGAGGGCAAGGCCACCTCCGGCGAGGGGCCCGCCCTGGACACCGGGACACTGACCCTGCCGGAGCTGACCGGCGCCCGGGAGCGGGTCGCGGCCGCCCTGACCGACCTCTGCTCGGGGCCCGAGGACACCGCGCGCGAGGTGCTCGGGCTGTCGGTAACCCAGACCGACGCCCTCAAGCGCAACCTGGACCTGGCCACGGCACCCACGCTGCGCGCCGCCGACCTGTACACCGGCGTGCTCTACGACCGCCTCGGACTGCCCGGCCTGCTCGCCGAGCACGGCCGCGCGGTGCGCGACCGGGTCCTGGTCTTCTCGGGCCTGTGGGGCGTGGTGGGGCCGGACGACCGGCTGCCGCCGTACCGGCTGTCCATGGGCGTGAAGCTTCCGCCGTTGGGCGCCCTGGGCGCCTACTGGCGCCGGGCGATGACCGGGCCCCTCGGTGAGCTCACCCGGGACCACCTGCTCGTGGACTGCCGGTCGGCGGCCTACGCGGCGGCGTTCCGGCCGACCGGCGAGGCGGCCGAACGCACCGTGGCGGTACGGGTGCTGCGCGAGCGCGAGGTCGGCGGGCAGACCCGGAGGTCGGTGGTCAGCCACATGGCGAAGGCGACCCGGGGCGACATCGCGCGGTCGCTGGTGAGCGAGGGCGTCGGGGCGCGCACCCCCGAGGAACTGGTGGGGGCCCTGCGCGACCTGGGGCACACGGCGGAGCTGCCGCCGGCGGCGAAGCCGGGGACCGCCCGCACGATGGACGTCGTCGTCCGCGACTGACGCACCGGCCGCCCCGGGTGAGGGAACCCGGGGCCCGGTCCTGACCGGGACCAACGGGACGAACCACGACGGAACCGGGACCAGCTCGCCTTTATCCCACACCTACAGCGCGTGGGGCAGCATGGTGCGCGTCGGAGGGAGATCGGACTCCGTGCGGGGACAGTGAGTACCCGATGCCATGAGGGACACGCGGGCGTCGCCACACCCGTGGGCATGACGGGGGTACGAACACCGGGCGCGCCCTCCCGACTCACCTCGGGGGGACGCGCCCGTTCGTCTTCTCAGCCTGAAGCGTGGGTCCGCTCCTGGACCGGCTGACTAGTCCAGGTAGTCGCGGAGCACCTGGGAGCGCGACGGGTGACGGAGCTTCGACATCGTCTTGCTCTCGATCTGCCGGATGCGCTCACGGGTGACCCCGTAGACCTTGCCGATCTCGTCTAAAGTCTTCGGCTGACCGTCGGTGAGCCCGAAGCGCATGGAGACCACACCGGCCTCGCGCTCGGACAGGGTGTCGAGCACCGAGTGCAGCTGCTCCTGGAGCAGGGTGAAGCTAACCGCCTCGCCCGGCTGGATCGCCTCGGAGTCCTCGATGAGGTCGCCGAACTCGCTGTCGCCGTCCTCGCCCAGCGGAGTGTGCAGGGAGATCGGCTCGCGGCCGTACTTCTGCACCTCGACGACCTTCTCCGGGGTCATGTCGAGTTCCTTGGCCAGCTCCTCCGGGGTGGGCTCGCGGCCCAGGTCCTGGAGCATCTGGCGCTGCACGCGGGCCAGCTTGTTGATGACCTCGACCATGTGCACCGGGATACGGATGGTGCGGGCCTGGTCGGCCATCGCCCGGGTGATCGCCTGCCGAATCCACCACGTGGCGTACGTGGAGAACTTGAAGCCCTTGGTGTAGTCGAACTTCTCCACCGCGCGGATCAGACCCAGGTTGCCCTCCTGGATCAGGTCCAGGAACAGCATGCCGCGGCCGGTGTAGCGCTTGGCCAGGGAGACGACCAGACGGAGGTTGGCCTCCAGCAGGTGCTTCTTGGCGCGGCCGCCGTCCTCGGAGATCCACTCCAGCTCGTCGCGGAGCTCGAAGGTGAGGACGTCGCTCTCCTCGGAGAGCTTCTCCTCCGCGAACAGGCCGGCCTCGATGCGCTTGGCGAGCTCGACCTCCTGCTCGGCGTTGAGGAGCGGGACCTTGCCGATCTGCTTCAGGTAGTCCTTGACCGGGTCCGCGGTGGCGCCGGCCGCGACCACCTGGGCGGCGGGGGCGTCGTCGTCATCGTCGTACAGGACGAAGGAGTCGTCGTCCTTGCTGGGCTTGACGGGCGCGCCGACCGTCTCGGGCTTGGCGGGCTTGGTCTCCTTCTCCGGCTCGGCCGTGTCCTCGACCAGCTCCAGCTCGGCGCCGGTGTGCTCGAGGTCGTCGTCCAGGCCGTCCTCGGCGAAGTCGCCCTCGCCCGAACCCGAAGCGAGTTCGAGGTCCTTCTTCGTGGACTTCTTGGTCGCCGCCGCCTTCTTGGCCGGGGCCTTGGCCGCGGGCTTCTTCGCCGCGGCCTTCTTGGGGGCGGCCGCCTTCTTCGCGGTCGCCGCCTTCTTGGCCGGGGCCTTCTTCGCGGTCGTGCCCTCCGAGGCGTCGACGACGGCGGTGACCGTCTCCGGCTGGTCCTGGGCGGCCGCCGCACGGGCGGGTTTGGCGGCCCGGCTCGTGGTGGTGGTCGAGCGGGTGGTGGTGCTGGACCGAGGGGTCGCCGACTTGCGCCGCGTGGTCTTGCGCCGCGAGGAGGCCGACTCGGGAACGAGTACGGTCACGCCCTCCTTGGCGAGGCTGCGGAGCACGGACTGCGCCTGCGACATCGGGATTTCGGCCTCTTCGAAGGCACGGCGCACGTCCTCGGGCTCAAGAAAGCCCTGGGACCGCCCACGCTCGATCAGCTGCTGAATGACGGGCTCTTGCAGTGACTCGGACTGCTTCGAGCGAGTCGAACTGGCAGATGACACAAACACCTCTCGAACGGACGTGTGGCGAGAATTGATCGGACCCGGTGGTCCGGTTCGGCCGGGACCGGGCACTGCACCCTCTCCCACCTGCGGCCTGGGATCGTCCCCACTGGGCGGGGAAGCCGTGGTCACCTCCGCTTCGCGGGGCGCGGTGGCTTCTTCACTGTAGGCAAGGCAATGGACTTGTTCGTACGGTCTACCGCTCCGACGCGGAATCGATCACCGGAAGCTGAACGGCGAGCAGAGTGACATCATCGTCCTGCTCATACCCATCGAGCATGCTCTCAACAAGGTACTCCAGCATCTGCTGTGGATCGCCCACCACCTCGGGACGCGCCTGCAGGGCGGACGCGACCCTGACGAGCTCGTCCAGACCGGCGTCGACGGATCGTCTGCGGTTCTCAACCAGTCCATCGGAGTAGAGGGCCACGGTGTTACCGGGTTGCACGAAGAATTTGTGGTGGCCCCTCGGAGAGCTGACGCCGAGCGGGGTGTCCGGCTCGGTCTCCAGCAGCGAGGGCCCCGCGTTCCCGGCCACCACGAGCGGCGGGAGGTGGCCCGCGTTGCTGAGGTCGAGCTGTCCGGTGACCGGGTCCAGGACGAAGTAGACCAGGGTCGTCACCTGGTCCCACGTCTCCGTGGCCGAGAACATGCGGTCGAGCCCGGTCAGCACGTCGGCCGGCTCGGGCATCGAGAACGCCAGCCCGCGCAACGCGTTGCGGATGCGGCTCATTCCCGCCGCGGCGTGGATGCCCTTGCCCATGACGTCGCCGAGGACCCCGGCGACCCGGCCGTCGGGCAGGGGGAAGGCGTCGTACCAGTCGCCGCCCACCTGCACGTGCTGGGAGCCCGACCGGTAGTAGGCGGCCAGTCGTACGCCCGGGACCTCGGGGAGCTCCTCGGGCAGGAGGCTGCGCTGGAGCTCCTCGGCGGTGTCGTGCTCGCGTTCGTAGACGATGGCCCGACCGATGGCCAGGGCGCACTGTCCGGCGAGCGCCTCCAGGAAGACCCGCTCCTCGTCGGTCACGTCCCGCTGGGAGCGGAAGGAGAAGCGCAGGGCGCCGATGGGGCGGCCCGCGACCATCATCGGCAGCGCGACCCAGGCGCGTTCGGCCGTGCGCTCCAGCAGCTCCTCGACCTCGGGGGCGTGCTCCATCAGCTCGCGCAGGTCGGCGGGGCTGGCTGCCAGACGGGGCGCCCGGGAGGCCACGGCGCGGGCCGCGACGTCGGGGTAGTCCAGGGAGAAGCCGCGTTCGGGCAGGCCCGCGCAGCCGTCCGCGGAGAGGATACGCAGGCGCAGCCGGTCGCGGTCGTACAGGGCCACGGAGGTGTGGTCGGCGCCCACGCCGGAGCGGCCGATCTCGGACATGGCCTGGACGACCTCGTCCGCGGTGAGCGCCTCCGCGAGGTCGGAGGTCGCCTTCTGGAGGCGGGCGGTGCGCATGGCCGCCTCGCTGAGCTGCTGGTTGAGGCGTTGGCGGAGTTCGTCGGCCTCGCGCTCGTTGGTGACGTCCACCAGGGTGCCGAGCCACTCGGCGGCCCCGGAGCCGTCCGTGACCGGGTTGGCCCGGGCCCGGTAGTGGACGTGCCCGCCCGCGCGGCTGCGCACGCGGAACATGGCGTCGAAGGGGGTGACGTCCAGGACGGCGTCGTCCCAGGCGCGTTCCACACCGGGCCGGTCGTCGGGGTGCAGGGCGTCCAGCCAGCCGCGCCCCAGGTAGGCGTCGAGGTCCTGGCCGGTGACGGAGCGCCACTGGGGGCAGTCCTCGCTGACGTCGCCGTCGGCCCCGGCCGACCAGACGATCTGGTTGCCCGCCTGGAGGAGGGCGCGCAGCCGCCGTTCCTCGCGGTGGGCCGCGCCGCCCTCGTGGTCGTGGGCGGCGATGAGGGCGACGTGCCGGGCCCCGTCGGAGGGGTCGTCGACCGGGAACCAGGTGAGGTCCCAGACCTGGCCCGAGGCGGTGCGGTGGCTGCCGCGCACGGAGTGTCCGGTCTCGCGGACCCTGGCCGCGGAGGCGAGGTGGGCGGCCGCCCCCGCCGGGCCGTCGGTCCGCTCCCCCACCTCGGCGGGGGTACGGCCCAGACAGTGGTCGGGGGTGCCGCCGAGGACGGAGGCCATCCGGGTGTTGATCGAGACGAAGACGTCGTCGGGGTCCAGGAGGGCGAAACCGATGGGGGCGTCGGCGAGGAGGGACTTCACCGCGTCCGGCAGTTCCGCCGCGTTGATCCTGGGCGGGGGAATGGACGTCTCGGCGCTCAACTGCTCGACACCTCCGGAACCTTCGGATTCCCCAGCCGGGTTTCGATGGGGGGTTGGTGGACCGTGTGGTCCCCTGCGCACCGTGCCCGCCACCCGTGCGCGGTGGCGTTCCGGCGCGGGACGCGCGGCGCTGATTCCGGTCGGGGGGCTCCGCGGCTCCCAGGAGTCACGCTCCATGACTCCTCTCGGCCGCTGTCACGGCTCAAGCATAAGACACACCCGCCGACGCGCAACGGCCACCGGGGAGCGGCCGGTACCGCGGGTGGAAGGTAAATGTTAGGCCACGGCACCGTCCCGGCACAGGCGACCGGGGGCTTTGCGGGCGTGTTTTCCCATAATTGCCGATGGAGGACGAGGGGGCACGGTTTGCGGGTAACCGTTCGGAACGGGAACGTTATATGTCCGAAACGCCCATTTCGCATCGGCGACCCCCGGTGACCGGGCCCTCCGGGTAAACGGCGCCCCCTCCAGGTTTTATCAACAGCGTGCCGCGACGAGGGTTGACTGTCCGCTCAGAACAAGTGGAATAGGTGGAGGTCACCGTCCCGACCCATCCATCAGCCAGGAGTGTGAGCGAGAATGCTCCAGACCTTCCCGGTCCAGGATCTCAGACAGATCTCGGCACGGCTTCACGACGAGTTCAGCGGGCTGTCCCCCCGCCGCGTCGAGCGCTGTGTCACCGATACCTGGCACTGCGCCGAACACCTGGGCATCACGGTCACACCGCACCTCGTCGAGCGGGTCGCGCGCGAGCACCTGGAGGCCATGGTGAACTCCGTGCCGCCCTCCGCCGTCCGCAGGGCCGCCCGCCGCTCGGGGACGACGCTGTTCACCGGCCACCGCGCGGTCCCGGAACCGCGCTGAGCCCGGTGGCGTGACGGCCGGGCACGGACCCTCACGGGAGCCGCGCCCGGCCGTCGCGCCGCCCGGTCCGGGCCGCGTCCGTACCCGCTCTCCGGGGCGCGGCCTCCTCCGGGGCCCGGTCGCCACGTGAGGCGGACCGAGGACCCCGCGCCCCGCCGACCGGTTGCGCACAAGCGGGAGCGGACCCGCCGCCCCCTGGCATACGCTTCAGTTCGTGCCATCCCCTTCGCCCTCACCCACAGGCCCCGACGTCCCCGCAGCCGCCTTCGAGGAGATGCTGCGCGCGGCCAGAGCCCTGCTCGCCATGCGGCACCCGCTCGACGCGGAGCTGGCCTTCAGCGCCCTCCTGGGCTCCTGGTGGGGTGAACGACTGCCCGGTGTGGACGTGGAGCGGCTGCTCGGCGAGGGGCTGATCACGCACGCCACCGCCTCCGGCCGACCGGCGGGGCTGGGAGTGCTGGCCGCGATCACGGCGCTGGGCACCTCCCCGTCCCAGCGCGAGCTGGCCGAACAGGGCATGATCGCCCTGCGCGAGCGGGGGCTCCAGGCCCCGGCGTGGGCCTCGCAGCTGGGCGCCGTCTCCCCCGTGGCCGTCTACGTGAACGGCGACCGGTTCGGCGACACCGACGACGTCGTGTGCGTGTTCAGCCGGGACGCGCCCGACCGCACCGGATCGATGCCGGCCGAACACGCGCTCATCCTGGTCCTGGACCACAACAGCGGCGGGCTGCTGCGGGACGCCTGGGTCACGACCAAGGTCGACCTGCTGCTGGAGCAGTGCCGCGAACGCGCGGACGGCGACGACCTGGCCCGCTTCGACCGCCTGGAGCTGACCGAGGCGCGGGCCCTGCTCTCACGTGCGCTCGAACGCACCGAACGGGTGGTCACCGGGGTCCGCGCGGACCCCTCCGCCGGACCGACCGTGGAGCCGGTGGGGATCTCCTCCGCCGACCTCACCGGGGGCTCGCTGGCCTCGCTCTTCGCTCTGGCCGCGGCCCGGGTGCAGCGGCTCCCCCTCCCTCCGGACGGGGTCGTGCTCTCCCCGGTCCCCGTGTGGCGGCGCGACCGGCGCGCGGTCCTGGCCGCGCGCTTCCTCGCCTCGGACCAGGCGGCCGAGCTGTCGGACTCCTACGCGGCCAGCCGTTGCGTGGACCACATCATCGCGCACGGCTGCGACGTCGACTCGGGGCGGCCGCTGCGGGTGAGTCCCCGCAAGGTGGAGTCGTTCCTGCTGCACTGGCTGCCAGGCCGGGTCGTGCTGCTGCCCGAGGAACAGGAGGCCATGCCGCACGTACTCGCCGCGTGGGTGCGCTGGGCCGGGGCCCGTTCACAGCTCCCGGAGGTGGCGGTGGCCGCCACCCTGGACGCGGTGTGGGAGACCATCTCGGCCTTCGCCGCGACCTACCGCGACCCGGCCCGGCCCCTGGGGCTGCGCCAGGAGGCGGTGCGGCGCCTGCTGCCGGACGGCGACTTCGCCTCCCTGGCCCGGCGGATGTTCGCCTTCCCGCTGCTGGCCAGCGAGATCGTCACCGGCGCACCGGAGGAGTTCGCCCCGGACACCTCCCGGGGGCGTCGCGCCCTGTTGAGACTGGACCACTACGGCGAGTACGAGGCCGCCACCCCGCACAGCGGCCGCCACCACTCCACCGGCCAGGACCGCTGGTACCGGCCGGTCACCGGTACGGACGCCCAGCGGGAACGGGAACTGGACCGGCACGAGCGGCTGGCGAAGCGGCTCTGGGACGGCCGCCCCGCCAACCTGTGGGCGGCCGCCCGCCGGATGCTCGACCGGGGACAGGACCGCCCGACCGTGCTGGCCGTGCTCACCGAGGTGTTGTTCAGCGCCACCAGCGAGAGCGACCTGCGGCGCCGCCTCGACGCCCTGTAGCCGCGGTCAGTCGAGCATGCGGGTCCGCAGTGCCTCCAGGGTGCCCTCGGACAGTTTGAGGCCCTGGGCCACGTACGCGTCGAAGGAGCCGTACACCTCGTCGACGCGGTCGAACGCGGTGTCCAGGTAGGCGGCGCGGACCCGGGTCATGGGCTCCACGTCCTCCCACGGGAGCTGGCTGTCCTTGGACAACTGGCGCATCCAGCGGTCGGTGTTGGCCTGGCGCGCGTTGCTGACCAGGAAGTCCTCGGTGACCGCCGCACGGTCGACGCCGAGGAGGGTGAGCAGCAGCGCCGCGCCCCAACCGGTGCGGTCCTTGCCCGCGCTGCAGTGGAAGACCAGGGACGTCGGCCCCTTGGCGGCGCGCTCGACCAGTTCGCGGTAGCCGTCCAGGGCCTCGGTGTCGGAGACCAGGGCCCGGTAGACCTCCCGCATGAACCGTTCGGCGGCCCCACCGCCGAACACGGCCCTGGCGCGGTCCGGGTCGGAGAGCAGGTCGACGAAGTTGGCGCCCGCCGCCTCGGCGTTCTGGACGCCCACGACGGCGTACTCGGCCCCTTCCGGGACCACGTCGGGCAGGCGGTCGCGCTCGTGGTGGGTGCGCAGGTCCACCAGCTGGCGGAGGCCGAGGCCCTGGTAGACGTCCAGGTCCGGCCCGGTGATGGTGTGCAGGGCGTCGGAGCGGTAGATGAGGCCGCTCCGAACGGTACGGCCTTCCCTCGTGCGGTGGCCGCCGAGGTCACGGAAGTTGGGGGCACTGGGGAGGAGGAAACCGTCATTCGTCACGACGCAGACGATACCCACCGACCCGGCGCCCCGTCACCACGTGGCCGGCACCGGACGCGCCCTCAGCCCGCGTCCCCCCGCAGGGCCTCGATCTCGGCACCGGCCTCCTTGACGTCCTTGGCGGTGTCGACCCCGCGCCAGAACCCGTCGATGCGGTAGGCGGCGAGCCGCCCCGCCGCGGCCAGGTCGGGGAAGGTCGAGGACTCGTGGTCGCCCTTGACGGGCAGCAGCGGGGTCAGGCCGGGCTCGAACAGGTAGACGCCCGCGTTGATCCACACCGGCAGCAGCGGGCTCTGGGTGAACCCCTCCACCCGGTCGTCGGCGTCGACGTCGACGATGCCCCAGGTGGTACGGAACTGGGCCAGGGCCAGGGTGCCGAGCCCGCCCTTGGCGCGGTGGTGGTCGGTGAGCTCGTCCAGCGGGAACCAGGTCAGCACGTCGCCGTTGAGCGCGAAGTACGGCGCCTCGGGGTCGCGGAGCCCGGTCGCGGCGTAGCGCAGCGCTCCGCCCCGGCCCAGCGGCTCGTCCTCGACCAGAAGAATGATCTCGGGCCCCTCCCGCCGCTGGTCCAGGTGCTCGCGCAGGACCTCGGCCTTGTAACCGCAGGAGACGACGACCTGCTCGACACCGTGCGAGGCCAACCACTCCATCTGGTAGTCGACGATGGGCCGTCCGGCCACCTCCACCATCGCCTTGGGGCGGGTGTCGGTGTAGGGCCGCAGCCGGGTGGCCTGTCCTCCAGCGAGGATCAACGCCTGTCTGACGGGGGACTCGGAGGATGTGCTCGCAGCGGTCATGTACTGGACAGTAGCAGGAGGGGGACGGGGATTCCCTAGCGCTGCTGGGTGGCGTCGGCGTAGGCCAGGCGCACGTCTTCGCTGGTGACCACGGTCAGCTCGGCGGCGGTGGCCGACTCCCCCACCTCCTGGGAGACCCGCAGGTCGCGGTGGGAGCAGGCCCGCTCGTAGAGGGAGCGCGCGAAGCGGCCGTTGCCCAGCTCGTCGATCCACCCGGTCTCGCACACGTGCGTGAAGATGCTGTGGAGGTCCTCGCGCGCCGTGTCGTCGAAGACGTCCCCCGTACGCGCCGCCACCGCGTCCGCGATCTCGGACAGCTCTCCCGGCTCGTAGGACGGGAACCGCACGCGGACGTTGAACCGCGAGGACAGCCCTGCGTTGGAGGCCAGGAACCGGTCCATCTCGTCGGTGTAGCCCGCCAGGACCACCACGAGCCGGTCGCGGTCGTCCTCGGCGCGCTTGAGCAGGGTCTGGATGGCCTCGGCGCCGAACGCGTCACCACCGCTGTATCCGGGGTTGACCAGGGAGTAGGCCTCGTCCACGAACAGCACACCGCCCATGGCGCGGTCCACCAGGCGGTTGGTCTTGACGGCGGTGGCGCCCAGGTGCTCACCCACCAGGTCCGCGCGCTGGGCCTCCACCACCTCGGAGCGGCCCAGCATGCCGAGCGCGGAGAAGACCCGGCCGAGCACGCGCGCGACCGTGGTCTTGCCGGTGCCGGGCGGGCCGGTGAAGACGAAGTGGCGCATCGGCGGCTGGTGCGGCAGGCCCTGTTCCTCGCGCAGCCGCGCCACGCGCAGCTGCGCGACCAGCGAGCGCACCTGCTCCTTGACCGGTTCCAGACCGATCATGCCGTCGAGTTCGGCCATCGCCTCCTCCAGACCGGGGGACTCCCCGAAGCCGGGGAGGCGGGAGGTGAGTTCGGCGTAGGCGGTCTCGACGTCCGCGGCGAGCACGGTGACCAGGGCGTCCGCGCTGGGGCGCAGGGCGGGCGCGTCGCCGTCGGTCCCGGAGGTGACGACGCGGACGTCGCGGGCCTGGGAGGCCTTCTCCACCAGGGAGCGGGCGAAGCGGCCGTTGCCGAGCTCGTCCACAGCCTCGCGCTGCACCGCCTGGTCGAAGCGGCGGCGCAGGGTGCGGGCGGCCTCGGGGTCGAGGTAGTCGCCGCGCTGTCCCACGAGGTTCTCGGCGATGCGCAGGAGTTCGGCGGAGGAGTAGCTGGGGAAGCTGATGCGGGTGGAGAACCGGGACGCCAGGCCGGGGTTGGTGGCCAGGAAGGCGTCCATCTCCTTCTCGTATCCCGCCAGGATGACGACCAGCTGGTCACGGTCGTCCTCGGCGCGCTTGAGCAGGGTCTGCACGGCCTCGTTGCCGAACCGGTCGGCCTGTCCGTCGCCTTCGTTGACCAGCGAGTACGCCTCGTCGACGAAGAGCACGCCGCCCAGGGCCCCGTCGATGAGCTCGTTGGTCTTGATGGCGGTGGCGCCGAGGTACTCGCCGACGAGGTCGGCGCGCTGGGCCTCCACCACCCGTGAGCTGGGCAGGAGGCCGAACGAGTGGAAAATGGTGGCGAGGGTGCGGGCGACGCTGGTCTTGCCGGTGCCGGGAGGCCCGGAGAAGACCAGGTGGCGCAGGGGCCGCTCCACGGAGAGCCCGGCGTCCGCCCGCAGCCGGGCGGCCTCGATGGAGGCGGCGATCCCCCGGACCTGCTGCTTGACGGGTTCCAGCCCGATCATGTTCTCCAGCTCGGCCAGGGCCACGTCGACGGGGACGGGCTCCTCCTCGGTGTCGTCGCCCCCGGGGGCGCCGCCCCCGCGCGTCCCGTCGGAGCCCCGGCCGCGCAAGCCCTGGCGTCCGCCCTGGTTCCCGGCCCGGTCGGCGCCGGCGGGCGCGTTCCGCCCCGTCCCCGCCGAGGGCTCGCCGGACCCGGGCCCGGATCTGGTGCCGTTCCCGCGCTTCTCGTCGTTCTCCCGGCTCTCCCTGGCCACCTGTCCGGAGGCGAGCAGCCGCCACAGCAGGCAGGCCCCGGCCGCGGCGTAGAGCACCGCGATCCCGGCCCCGGCGGGGAAGGATTCGACGATCATGCCGACCAGCGCCACGGAGAACCCGGAGACCAGACCGGCGGTGAGCGAGAGCAGCGCGGTGTGCCAGGCGGGGAACTCCCGGGCCCGCCCCGCGGCCAGCACCACGAGCAGGGGCAGCGGCAGGACGAGCAGGGTGACCGGTTCTCCGGTGAGCGGGATCTGGAACAGCGGGACGGCGACGGCCAGCCACACCACCGAGACCACCACGGTGAGGAAGGAGTCGAAGGAACGCATCAGCGCGGCGAACGCCACCAGCACGAGCAGTGTGCCGACCAGGACGTTGACCACCGGCAGGCTCAGCACGAAGGCCGCGACCGCGGCCACGGTGAGCACCACCAGCCCCGCCGCCAGGCGCTGCCCGAGGGGGAGCCCGCGGTGGACGGCGCGCAGGCGGTCCAGCGCGGAGGCCCGTTCGGGTGGCGCGGCGGCGGCGGAACGCGTCTGGCGCGTCATCCCTAGCCCCTTCCTGCGTGGGGGTCGCGTGGTCGGCCCGGGGGCGGGCCGGGGTCGGAGGGGAACGGCGCCCGGGCTCCGGCGGTCGGGCCGGGGCGTCGTCCCGGAGTCGGGTCGAAGGGAGCGGTCCAGGGAACAGCCTTGCCCCAAGGGGGGTCGGATGTCCAGTGCGGGGTGGCGTGTCGCGGGCCGCCCGGCGCGGATCAGAGGCGGATCAGAGCAGGGGGATCTGTCCTCCGGGGGCGGGTCGGACCCGGCGCAGGTGGCTCCAGCGGGGCAGGTCGTCGAGGTAGGACCAGCTCACGCGGTGCTGCGGGGTGGGGCCGTGCTCGGCCAGGGCGGACTTGTGCACGGGCGAGGGATAGCCCGCGGCGCGCTCGAACCCGTACCCGGGGTGCTCGTCGGCGAGTTCCGCCATGAGGGCGTCGCGCCGGACCTTGGCCAGGATCGCGGCGGCGGCCACGCTCACGCAGTGCAGGTCGCCCTTGACCTGGGTGCGCACCCGCCAGGGCCGACCGATGAAGTCGTGGCGGCCGTCGAGGATCACGGCGTCGGGGCGGGGGTCGAGGGCGTCCAGGGCCCTGCGGGCGGCGCGGTGCAGGGCCTCGGTCATCCCGACCTCGTCGATCTCGGCCGCCTCGGACCAACCGAAGGCGTGGTCGGCGACCCAGGGCTCGATCCGGGCGGCGAGTTCGCGGCGCCGTTGGGGGGTCAGTCGCTTGGAGTCGGTGAGTCCGGCGGGCGGCGCGTCCTCGCCGGGGATCGCGGCGCAGACCAGGAGGGGTCCGGCCCAGGCACCGCGGCCCACCTCGTCGACGCCCGCCACCACGCGCGCGCCGTGGGAGCGGAGCTCGTTCTCGACCTCCAGGGTCGGGGCGGGGGTCGGGTCGCCCTTCGGGGCGCTGTTCTTCGGGGTTGTCGTCGTCGGCACGCCACAACCCTAGGGCGGCCGGGGGACCTCCGGGGCCGGTTCCGCACCCCTTCCGGACGCCCCTCTGATGGGTATTGTGCGACTCACCGTGCGTGACAACCAGTCATGGAGCGTGACTTTCGGTAGTTTCCGCTTGTTGGGACCGCCGTGCCGGGCCGCCGGAAGGAATGGACATGCAGCACACCAGGCCGAGAACACGGCCCGTACCCCCGCCGCGCACTCCGGCCCGCCCCGCGTCACGGCACCGGCCCGGTCCCCCGTTCCTGCACGGTCGCCTCTACGACGTCATCGCCGCCGCCACCCGGGTGGGGGTGGGCTGGGTGTTCGCCGAGTACGGACTGGCGCTGCGCGGCCGGGAGGCCCTGGTCACCGAGCGGCTGGCCGACTCCGGGGTGCCCGCCGCCTCCCTGGTCGCGCCCGTGGTCCCCGCGCTGCTCGTCGCGCTCTCGGTCTCCTTCGCCGTGGGTCTGCTCACATGGCTGACCGGGCCGCTCCTGGCCCTGTCAGCCGTGGTCGGCACGCTCGCCACCGCGGCCTCCGAGTCCTCCCCGTTCGGCTCCTGGGGAGCGACCGCGCTGGTCACGGCGGTGTGCGTGCTCATGGCGGTCGGCGGGGGCCGGTGGTCGTGGGACTACCTCGTCCTCACTCCCCGGCCCCGCGGACACCGCCAGGTCAGCCGCCGTGGCGTCTCCGCCAGGCGGGGACGGACGTCCGCTCTTTCCCCCCGTCGCCCCGAACACGCCCCTCCTCTGCTCTATCCTGTGGAGCAGGCCGCACCGCGTCGGCCGAATCGACTGTGACGCGGCCCGTTCGAGCCCCTCGGCCGCCCATCGGGCCCGCGTCGCCGTGACCCGGATTCGATGGAAGGATCGCCATGTCCGCCTCGGCTTCCGGCCCGAACCCCGACGGGTCCGTGGCCAAGCTGATCGAGATCGCCGAGAAGCCGACGCTGGGCCAGCGGCTGATCAGCTGGGCCTCCCGTCCCCCCGGCCGGCTCTACATCCCCGCCTGCGCGGTGATCGGGCTGGCCCTGCTCTTCGAGGACAGCGTGCCCGCCGGGCACCTGCCCACGTTCGTGATCGGCCTCGGCGGCGGGCTCCTCCTGGCCGGGATGGGCGCGCTGCGCCTCGGGATCGCGCTGGCCGTGGCCCGGCCGATGATCCGCCACTACTGGCTGCGCTGGATCTCCGCCCCGCTCATCGCCTTCCTGGCGCTGGGCCTGGCCGTCGCCGACGTGCCGCTCAAGACACGCGTGGCGGGTTCCTCCGAGCAGCTCCTGGAACTACGCGACGAGGTGGCCGACCCCACGACCATCCCCCGCAACGGGGAGTGGACCGGCCTCTACCCGTTGCGCAGCGTGTCCGTCACCGGCGACGTCACCCACTACGAGGTGGAGAAGGCCGGGCTGTTCTACCCGGCCGGACTGGCGCACAGCACCGAGGAGATCCCCGTGGGGGTCTTCGTTCCCGGCCAGGGGTCGCGGATCTACGAACACGTCTCCGGCGACTGGTACGTGTGGGTGGACCACTAGGACGGGGAGCGGGTGGGACCGGCGCTTTACCCGGCGCTGTCCCGCTCCAACCCGGCTCTCACCCTCGGCGTGTAGACAGGGACGGTCCCCCGGGAGACACCCTCACGGTTCTCCCCCACCGCAGTCTCGTCACCCGAGAAGAGGAACCATGCGCGAGTTCGCGCTCACCCTTCACCTGCGTCTGCACGACTCCCTCACCGCGCTGCGCCGCGCCCACGCCGTCGGAGACGACGACCTCGCCAAGGCGCAGGCCGGAGAGGTCGAGGACCTCGTCGAGATCGCCGCACGGCACGGCATCGACATCGCCGGATACTCGGGGCTGACCCTGCACCCGGCCCTGACGACCGCGAGCTGAGTTCGCGCACGGTACGCGCGCGACGGGGGCCCCGCCACCCCCCCGGAGTCCGGGAGGGCGGCGGGGCCCCGTGCGTTCCGTCGGCGGTGGCCGGCCGGTCCGGGATCAGCGACCCCGGCGACCGCCCTGGCCGCCCCGGTACCCGTCACCGCGCTCGAACTGCTGGCGCATCGCGGTGTCCTGCTGGCTCTGGTACTCCTCGGCCATCTGCTGCTGGCGGGCCGCGGCCGCCGCCACCGAACCCTGCACGCCCTCGAAGGCCTCGTGCGCGGCGGAGGCTCCCAGCGAGCGGGACGCGCCGCCGCCGTTGTCGAGCACCTGGGGCAGCAGCTGTGCGGTGAGCAGGGTGGACAGCGCGGAGCCGTCCCCGGAACCGCCCTCCGTCTGCACCACGACCGGACGCGGGGCCCGCTCGGCCAGCGCGGCGCCGACGTCGAGGCGGCGTCGGGCCAGCTCGTACTCCAGCACGGCCCGGTTGTCCCGGTAGGCCGTGGCCAGCCGGTGCTGCGCCTTGGCCTCGTTCTCGGCGGCGACCAGGTCTGCCCGCCCGCGCGTCTCGATCTCGTACCGCACCCGCTGGGCCTCGGTCTCCTGCTCCTCCAACATCTGGGCCACGTCCTTGCGCGCCTTGTTCAGGGAGGCGTTGACCTCGACGATCTTCGCGTCACGGGTCTTCTTGGAGCGCTCGATGTCCATCAGCAGGGTGTCGATGCGGCGCTTGCGCGTGAGCTCCCACTCCTGCTCGTAGGCGACCAGTTCCTTGGCGACCCTCTCCCGGGTGGCCAGGTGCTGCTGGTACTGGCTGGGCAGCTGCACGTCCGGGATGTTGCAGCCGGTGATGGTCACGCCGTACTTGTGCAGCTGCGTGTTGAGCAGGCTGCGCATGTCCTCGACGTTGGAGCCGCGCAGGTCGTAGGCGGACTCGGTGTTCACCATGCGGCTGCGCTGGCGGATGGCGTCCTGCACCGCGCTGGACAGCACCAGGTCGAAGTTGCTCGCGCCGATCGAGGTGACGAACCGGTACGGCTCCTCGATCCGGAACTTCAGGAAGAACTCGATCGACTTCAGCGGCACGTTCTCCCGCGTGGGGCAGGCCAGTACGGGCGCCGTGTAGGGGATCTCCGTGCGCGTGTCGACCACGAAGTCCACCCGCGCCCACGGGTGCCACAGGTAGTGGCGGCCCGGGCCGATGCTCTTGGCGAAGGCGCCGTACTTGGTGAGGATGCCGGTGGTGCCCTCCTCGATCTCCACGATCGAGCCGCGCCACCACCACAGGCCCGCCGCCAGCACGCTGAGCACGCCGACGAGCAGGGTCGGCACGGCCAGGGTCCCGTAGGCGAGACCGGCCACGGCCCCGCCGAAGGCGACGTGCAGCGACATCATCAGGGCGGAGGTGATGGCGAACAGGCCGAACCAGACCAGGATGGTCCAGCGCAGGCCGCGGGTGTCGCGCGGGATGACGACGGGGACGATCGCGCCCTGGTCGCCGCCGCGCAACAGGCCCGCGAGGTCTCCCCACGAGGCCAGGGACTCCTTGATGTTGGAGCCACCGCCGGGGTTGAAGGACTCACTCATCTACTGACCTCCCGGGAACTGGCCCTGCGAACCGCCCTGCGACCACGGGGGCAGCGGCGGGTCCTGCGGGTTCTGGAACGGGGCGCCGGTCGGCGGCGGGGCGTCGGACGGGGACCGCGTCGCGGACGTCGGAGCCGTGGTGTCGGCGGGGGCGTCGGCGGGCGCGGCCTCGGAGATGCGTTCGTCGATGGCGTCGTCGCTCACCGACTGGCGGATCTCCTCCACGAGGTCCTCACCCGGGTCCTCCGCTGTGGGGCGGCGGCGCTCGCCCGCCTCGTCCTCGACGATCGCGTCGATCTCCTGTTGGCGCTCGGCGATGCGGGAGTTGATGTCCCCCAGGCGCTCACGGATCGCGGCCATGTCGGCGTCGGAGAACAGGGCCGCGTCGGTCTGGCCGATGATCTCCTGGGCGATGCGCAGGTAGTCGACGCTGGCGCCGTCACCGGAGCCGATCCTCAACACCTGCGGCAGGCTGTCGGCGACCGACTCCAGCTTGTCCAGGAGGTTCTCCCGGAACCGGTAGTTGAGGATCTCGGGGGCCTCGGCGGCGCTGACCGCGCGGATGTCCAGGGCCTGGGCCTGGAGGAGCGCCGCGTTGGCGTTGGCCTCGGACTCGGCCTCCACGAAGCGCTGCCGGGCGGTGGCGCGGGCGCGGTTGGTCTCACGCTCGAGAGCGGTGTCCATCTGCGCCTGGTACTGGGCGATGTCGGCCTGGATCGCGGAGAGCGTCTCGTTGAGGGTGGCGAGCTCCTTGTTCAGGTCACCCTCGTTCTGTTCCTTGCGGAGCTGGAGCTCGTACTCGAACGTGTAGGCGTCCTTGGCCACGCGGACCATCTCCGGCGCCGCCAGGTCCATCCGGTACTCCTGGCTGGAGGGCTCGGCATGGGTGATGTTGGCGCTGGTCAGGACGACGATGCCGCCGAACTGGCGGTTCAGGGAGTCCAGCAGCGCCTGGGTGCTCTCGCCGACCATGTCGTAGATCGCCGAGGCCTCCTGCTCGTAGATGAGGCTGCGGGTGGTCTCGCTGATGGCGTTGTTGAGCTTCTCCTGGAAGCCCGGGACGCCGCCGAGGGTGTAGACGAAGTCGGTGGCGTTCTCGATCTTGAACTGCACGAAGAGGTCGACCGAGGCCTGGACGCCGCTCTTGGTGGGGGCGGAGCGGATCGGGGCGTTGAACGGGTACTCGCGCGTGGTGTTGACGATGTAGGAGACGCGCTTCCAGGGGTTGAACAGGGTGACCCTGCCCGGCTGGTAGAGGTTCTCCATCTTGCCGAAGCGGGTGACGATGGCCTGGCAGCCCTCCGGCACCATGACCATGCCCTGGCGCCACCACATGAAGCCGGTGACGGCCGCGGTGATGATCCAGTAGTGGACGCCGAAGAAGGGGTTGAGCAGGGGGTTGGCTCCGGTGACCATCGCCGTGGCGGCGGCGGTCGAGAAGCCGATGACGCCGATGACGACCAGGGCGATCGCGGGGAGCATCGTCACGAAGGTGCGTCCCCGGGGGATGACCATCGGGCAGATGACGTGGACGGGGCCGCCCCGGCCGCGCTCGTAGTAGCTGCGGTTGAGGGCCTCGCCCGCGGTGCTCAGCGAGGTGGTCTTCTGTTCGATCCGGGTGTCGACGGAGGCGCCCTGTTCGCGTGCCGCCACGAAGTCCCGGGGATCGAGACCGCCCTCCGAACTCTGACCGGCCCGCTGACCGGAACCCGGTCCGGTCATCTGGCCCGCGGCCTGTTGGACTGCGTCGGTCACGGCCTGGCGCGGGTCGCCCCCCTGGGCTACCGCGCTGGCCGCGCCGCGCACCGTTTGCGCGAACGACATAGGCATGCACTTCCTTCGACGAATCAGCGGGAACTATCGGGTTCGACGTGGCGTACCGAGATCTGGTTCCAGGTCGGGACGGGTTCATCGCCGGACAAACCGGTAGTGGTCTGCACCTAGCTTGTCACGGGGGCAAGCCGAAACCCATCGGTCGTGTCCCGAGCGTGACGCGAAACGGGCCGCACGGTGACCCCGCGCCGATCCGCCCGCTGACCAGGGCGCCCTCCGCCGCACGCGTGCCGGATGGCGCCGCCCCGGGGGCGGGGCTAGCCTCGACGTGACCGCATCGCGCAGAACGGGGAGCCCTCGATGTCCGCAGTACCCAGTGCCGTCCTGACCACCGCCGGACTGATCGGCGGATACTCGGTGGCCCGCGCCACCGGCAACCGGCCGCTCGGTGGCGCGGTACTGGCCGGTTTCGGCGCGGCGGCCTTCGAGACCACGCGCCGCGGTTCCGGGATGGGCGCCGCGGGCGTCCTCACCGCCGTGTACGTCGCGGCCTTCGGCCTGTCGCACCCGCTGGCCAAGAGGGTCGGGGCCTGGCCCGCCGTACTGGGCGTGACCGCGGCGACCGCCGCCGTCGCCGTGGCCGCCGGAGACCGCTCCGAGGCCTGAACCCTCAGCGCGGGGGGCGGTGGCGGCCGTGGATGTAGGCCTCCAGCTGCTCCCGGTCGTCCTCCAGGACCCGCACACGGCTCTTGACCAGGTCCCCGATGCTGACGATCCCGGCCAGCCGACCCTCGGAGGTCACCGGGACGTGCCGGAACCGGCGTACGGTCATGCGTTCGCTGACCTCCTCCACGGTGTCCTCGGGAGTGCACGTGACGACGTCGGCGGTCATGATGTCGGAGACCGGCGCGGACAGCACGGCGGGCCCCCGGCGTTCCAGGTGACGGACCACGTCCCGCTCGGAGACGATCCCCACGAGGGTGTCGTCCTCGGCCACGACGACGGCGCCGATGTTGTGACGGGCGAGTTCGGCGAGCAGGTGGGCGACGGTCGACTCGGGAGCGACGCGCACCACCTCGGACCCCTTCGCCCGCAGGATCGCGGCGATCAGCATGGGCACCACCTTCTCCCGGTCCTCGACGGGTGCCGAAGGGTTACCCGCTCCCCGCCCCCGTCAACCACGGGGTCCGCGCCGCGCACGGGCACGGGGTCACCCGCTCCTCCGCTCCGGCAGGAGGACGGCGCGCCCCAGCCGCCTCAGGGTCCGCCACGTCTCCGGGCGTTCGCGCGGGCCCGGGGTGCGGGCGATGTCGTTGGCCACGTTCAGCACGATCGCCACGCGGACCTCGGCCTCGGCCTCGGTCATCCCGGGGACACTGGCCAGCACGAGCGTCACCCACTCGCCGACGTACTCGCGCTGCGTCCGCCTGGTCCGCTCACGGTCGCTCCCCTCGCAGTGCCGGGAGTCGCACAGCAGGACGGTCACGTAGTCGTGGTGCCGGGCCACGAAGTCGACGTAGGACGCCAGCAGCCGCCGGAGTCCGTCGGCCGGGTCCCAGGCCCCGCGCAGGGCGCGGTGCATGTCGTGGCGCAGCCACTCGTCACCCCGGTGCAGCAGGGCCGCCAGCAGATCCCTCTTGGACTCGAACTCGCGGTACACGCTGGAGGTGGACAGCCCCGCCCGGTGGCGGATGTCGTCGATGCCCACCGCCGGGTACCCGTGTTCGGCGAACAGGGCCAGGGCGCCCGCGAGCAGGCGCTCGCGCCTCGCCGTCGGCACCAGCCCCGTGGGGAGCCGGGCGGGCGCGCCCTCTCCCTCCGCCGGTGCCGGGGTGAGTTCGGCGATGGAGAGCAGCACCTCCTGGAGCACCTGTTGCCGACGGGACGCCGACAGCGTCGGACGCCTGGAGGAGGTGACGGTCATCGCCGAGCACAGGCCCCGTGCCAGCAGTCGGGACCCGCGCTCGTCCAGGTCCGGCCTGCGGTCCGCGATCATCGACGCGATGAGCCGCATGCTGCGGGAGACCTCGCCCCGCAGCAGTCCGTACTGCTCGGCCGGGAGCCCCCGCGCCTCACGGACCCAGAGCACCCCGAGCCGGTCGTGTTCCGTGGCGGTGCGGGCCAGGCTCCGCGTCACCGTGTCCAGATCGGCTCCCCGGACCTCGGCGATGGTCTCCCGGAACGGTTCCATCTCGTTCGTCACCGCGGCGGTGAGCAGCTGCGGTTTGCCGCGGAAGTGCCGGTAGAGCGCCGAGGGGCTCACGTTGACGGCGTCGGCGACCATGTTCATGGACACGGCCTCGTAGCCGTGCCGGTGGAACAGGTCGGTCGCCGCCGCGATGATCAGTTCGCGGCGGTTGCGGGGCCGGGTGCCGCGCTCGGGTCCCTCAGCCACCTCGTCTGCCATGGTCCTCCCCACTCACCGGCCGCGCCGCCTCGCCCGGGGCCCCGTGGGCCCCCTCCCGGTGAGCCCTGCGGAGCTCGCGTTTGAGGATCTTACCGGTGCCTGCCAGCGGCATCTCGGAAACGAGCTCGGAACTCCGGGGCGACTTGTAGGACGCGATGTGCGCCAGGCAGTGCTCGCGCAGTTCTTTCGTGGAGGGCTGGTGCCCCGGCCGCGGCACCACCACGGCGTGCACGCGTTCCCCCCAGACGGGGTCGGGGACGCCGATCACCGCGCACGAGGCCACCCCGGGGTGGCCGGCCAGCACCGACTCGACCTCGGCCGAGTACACGTTCTCCCCGCCCGTGATGATCATGTCCTTGATGCGGTCCACCACGTGGACGTACCCGCGACCGTCCATGAACCCGGCGTCCCCGGTGTGCATCCACCCGCCGCGCAGGGCCCGTTCCGTCTCTTCCGGGCGTTGCCAGTAGCCCACCATCACGTGGTCGCCGCGCACGACGATCTCCCCGACCGTGCCCCGTTCCACCTCCCGGTCCCGCTCGTCGACCACCCGGACCTCGGAGTGCGGCGCCGCCCGCCCGGCCGAACGGCGCAGCTCCTCGTGTTCGTGGTCGGCGGGGAGCAGGACCGTGGCGATGGGGGCCAGCTCGGTCATGCCGTAGGCCTGGGCGAACCCGGCTCGGGGGAAGAGCTGGCGCACGCGCTCCAGCAGGGCGTCGGAGATCGGCGAGGTCCCGTAGGTCACGTGCCGGACCCCGGACAGGTCGCGCCGCTCCGCGTCGGGGTGGTCGACCATCATCTGGAGCATGGTCGGCACCAGGAGCACGTCGGTGACCTGTTCGCGCTCCAGGACCTCCAGGACCTCGCCCGGGTCGAAGGACGGCAGGAACAGGTGCGTCGCCCCCCGGATGAGTCCGGTGAGCCAGATGAAGGCCCCGGCCAGGTGGAACATGGGTGCCACGTGCAGCGCGCGGCCGCCGGTGCCGGTCGTGTCCCCGGACGCCAGGAAGCCCAGCGCGCTCACGGCGACGTTGTCGTGGCTGAGCATGACCCCCTTGGGGGTGCCGGTCGTTCCTCCCGTGTAGAAGATCCCGAACAGGTCGTCGCCGCCCCTGCGTGAGTCGGGGACCGGCCCCGCCCCCGCGACCAACTGCTCGTGGTCGACCATGTCACTGGGGCAGGGCCGGCTTCCGGAGTGGACGAGTTCCCGCAGGTCGGGGCAGCGGTCGAGGAGTTCGCGGCCCGCCTCTCGTGTGTGGTCGTCCACGAACAGGACCCCGACCCCCGACTCGTCCACGGCGTGGGCCAGCTCGGGCACGCTCCACCGGAAGTTCAGCGGGACGAGCACGGCGTCGGCCCAGGGCACCGCGAGCAGCACCTCGTGGAAGTGCTCGGAGTTGAGTGCCAGGACACCCACCCGGTCACCGGACGACACCCCCCGCTCGCGCAGTGCTCCGGCCAGGCGGGCCACCCGGTTGACCGACCGGGCCACGGTGAGGTCGCCGTCGCGGTGCCGTACCAGCGGGCGGCCGGGGTCCTGCTGGAGGGCGTTGTGCAGGTACTGCGTCAGGTACATGGCGTGCTCCGTCACGGTGTTCGGGGGGCGGCGACCGCGGCGGGCGGCGCGCTCGGTGGTCGAGAGGTCGGGGGGCGGCGGACCAAGGGGGCGGGGGTCAGAGCTGGCGGGAGATCACCTCCTTCATGATCTCGGTGGTGCCCCCGTAGATGCGCTGGACCCGCTGGTCCACCCACAGGTGCGAGATCGGGTACTCGGCCATGTAGCCGTAGCCCCCGTGCAGCTGGAGGCACTGGTCGACCACCCGCGACGCGCGCTCGGTGGTCCAGTACTTGGCCATGGCCGCCGTGGCGGCGTCCAGTTCCCCACGCAGGTGCCGGGCGAGGCAGTCGTCGAGGAACGTGCGCGCCACCCTGGCCTCGGTGGCCGCCTCGGCCAGGGTGAACCGCGTGTTCTGGAAGTCGAAGACCCGACGGCCGAAGGCGGTCCTCTCCTTGGTGTAGGCGAGCGTGCTCTCCACGGCGGTCTCCATCGCCACGACCGCGGTGATGGCGATGGTGAGCCTCTCCTGGGGCAGCTGTTCCATCAGCTGGGCGAACCCCCGGCCGGGTTCGCCGCCCAGCACGCGGTCGGCGGGCACCCGCACCTCGTCCAGGAACAGCTCGGAGGCGTCCTGGCCGCGCTGGCCGATCTTCTCCAGGACGCGACCGCGCCGGAATCCGGGCCGGTCGGACTCCACGAGGATCAGTGACAGACCGTGCGCTCCCTCCCCGGGCCCGGTCCGGGCCACCACGATCACGAGATCCGCCTGGGTGGCGTTGGTGATGAACGTCTTGGACCCGCTGATCACGTACTCGTCACCCTCGCGACGGGCCCGTGTGGCCACCGCCTTCAGGTCCGAACCCGTCCCGGGCTCGGTCATCGCGATCGCCGCCACCACCTCGCCGGTGGCCATCGGCGGCAGCCAGGCGCGCCGCTGCTCCGGCGTTCCGTAGGCCAGCAGGTAGGGGGCCGCGACGGTGGAGTGCACCGCCACTCCCCACGCGGTGTCGCCCGCGCGCGCCTGTTCCTCCACGAGCACGGCCTCGTGCGCGTAGGTGCCGCCGCCACCGCCGTACTCCTCGGGGATGGACAGGCACAGCAGTCCCGCCCGCCCCGCCCGGTGCCACAGCTCGCGGTCCACCCGGTGCTGTTCACGCCAGCGCTCCTGGTGCGGCACCAGCTCCCGCTCGCAGAAGACGCGCGCCAGCTCGCGCAGTGCGGCCAGGTCCGCCGCGTCGGTCCCCGTCTCCTCGGTTCCCCGCATGTGTCCGTTCCCTCCTAGACCATGAACCCGCCGCCGCAGACCAGGGTCTGTCCGCTGACGTAGTCCGACTCGGGCGCGCAGAGCAGGTAGACGGCACCCGCCGCCTCCTCCGGGGTACCGCCCCGTCCCAGGGGGATCGAGGACTCCATGTGCCGCAGCAGCTCGGGGTTCAGACCGACCCTGAGGTCTCGGCCCTGGATGTTGACGGTGGTGTCGCCGTCGGCGGAGGCCGCCGTCAGCCGGGTGTGGATCATGCCGAAGGCGACGGCGTTGACGGTCACGTTGTAGCGCCCCCACTCCTTGGCCAGGGTGCGGGTGAGTCCCTCCACCCCGGCCTTGGCCGAGGCGTAGTTGGCCTGCCCCGCGTTACCGCCCACCCCCGCGATGGACGAGATGTTGACGACCTTGCGGCACGGCACGGTCGCTCCGGCGGCCCGTTCGGCCTTCACGGCGGCCGAGATCACCGGCTGCGCGGCGCGCAGGAGCCGGAACGGTGCCTTCAGGTGCACGTCCAGGATCGCGTCCCACTGTTCGTCACTCATGCGCTGGATCACGTTGTCCCAGGTGAAGCCGGCGTTGTTGACGATGATGTCGATTCCGCCGCAGGCCTCCACGGCCGTGTCGACGAAGGCTTCGGGGAAGGAGGGGTCGCTCACGCTCCCCACGTGGGCGGTCGCCCGACCACCCCGTTCACCGATGAGCTCCACCGTCTCCCTCGCGGGGCCCTCGTCCAGGTCGTTGAGCACCACGTGGGCGCCTTCGGAGGCCAGCTTGAGGGCGATCGCGCGGCCGATGCCACGCCCGCCCCCGGTCACCAGCGCGGACCTACCGTCCAACTTCGTCATCGTTCTCCGTGCCCTTCGTCAGTGGGTCGAGTGCCACGGTCGCCTCGCCCGTCAGTGTGGTGGTGCCGTCGGCGAGCCGGACCGTCAGCCGGATCGTGGCCCGCCGTTCGCCGTCCCCGTCCTCGATCGCGCTGACCGTTCCCGAACAGACGGGACGCGCGTGGACCGGGGTGATGGCGGTGAACCGCACGCGCAACGACCGCAGGCGCTCCTGCGGCGCCCAGGCCGTCAGGAACCGCCCCACGTAGGCCATGCTGAGCATGCCGTGGGCGAACACGTCGTCCATGCCCGCCCCGCGCGCGGCGTCGAGGTCGATGTGCACGGGGTTGTGGTCGCCGGACCCGCCCGCGAAGAGGGCGAGCGTGGTCCGTGAGACCGGTTCCAGGCGCAGGGGCGGCAGTTCGTCTCCGACACGGAGTTCCGTCCCCGTCACCGGTCGGCCTCCGTACCCCTGACGACCACGACGTCCTCCAGTTCGGCGACGGTTCCGCCCGTCTCGTCGGTGACGACGAAGGAACGGGTGAGCAGTTCCATGGCCCCGCCCTTCTTGACCGTGTGGCCGGTGACGCTCCCGCGGAGCGTGACCGTCTGGCCCGCGTGCACCATGCGGTGGTAGGTGAAGGCCTGCTCCCCGTGCAGGACGCGGCGCGGATCGGCGCCCAGTTCCTCGATCCAGCGGAGGGGCTGGGGGACCTCGTGCTGGATCGCGGCCAGGAAGGTCGGGGGGACGGGCAGGTCGGGGTGGCCGGCGGCCCGGGCGGCCGCCACGTCCAGGTACACGGGGGAGGTCTCTCCGATCGCCTCGCAGAACAACCGCAGTCGGCCCCGTTCCAGCAGAAGGGACGCGTCCGGCATCGGGGTGCCGACCACCTCGGCGGAGAGCGGCATGTCAGTCCTCCCGCTGGTAGAGCGTGACCACGCAGGCTCCGCCCAGGCCGATGTTGTGCTGGAGGCCCACACGCGCCCCCTCCACCTGGCGGTCACCGGCACGGCCCTCCAGCTGCCACACGAGCTCCGCGCACTGGGCCAGTCCGCTCGCCCCCAGCGGATGGCCCTTCGAGAGCAGCCCTCCGGAGGGGTTGGTGACCACGCGCCCGCCGTAGGTGTTCTCCCCGTCCAGGACGAACCGCTCGGCGGTCCCCTCCCCGGTCAGGCCCAGGGCCTCGTAGGTGAGCACCTCGTTGGTGGTGAAGCAGTCGTGCAGCTCCACCACGGGGATGTCCTCCGGTCCGATCCCGGCCGCCTCGTAGACCCGCGCGGCGGCCCTTCGGGTCATGTCCGCGCCCACCAGGTCGATCGGGTCGCCCTCGAAGGACACGGGCCGGTCGGTGGTCATGGACTGCGCCACCACACCCACTCGGGCGTCCAGTCCCCGTTCCCGGGCGAACCCGGCGTCGCACACCAGCACCGCCGCCGCCCCGCAGGTCGGGGGACAGCACTGCGACCTGGTCAGTGGTCCGAACACCGCGGGCGCGGCCATGACCTCCTCGACCGTGACGGGATCGCGCAGAACCGCGTTGGGGTTGGCCGCGGCGTGCAGACGGGCCTTCACCGCGATCCGTGCGAACAGGTCCGGGCGGGTGTCGTAGCGCTCGGCGTAGGCCGCGCCCGCGCCGCCGAAGAGCCGGGCCGCGAGCGGGGCACCGGGGTCCGACCCCGGCACCGTGTCCAGCGCCGCGGTGAAGCGGTCGAAGGGGCTGGGGCGGTCGTCCCAGACCGTGCCCAGTGCCCCGGGGCGCATCTGTTCGAAGCCGAACGCGAGCACGCACCGGGCCGCCCCGCTCTCCACCGCCTGTCGCGCGAGCCACAGCGCGGTCGAGCCCGTCGAGCAGTTGTTGTTCACGTTGACCACAGGGACTCCCGGGAGTCCGACCTGGTAGAGGCTGTTCTGACCAGAAGTGGAATCACCATACACATAGCCCGCATAGGCCTGATCAATGTCGGCCAGCTCCACGCCGCTGTCAGTCAGCGCCGCCGTGATCGCCTCTACCGCGAGGACGTCGTAATTTTCACTTCTTCTTGGCATCGAGAATCGGGACATGCCGACCCCCGCGATGCGCACACGCGACACCATCTTCACCCTCCCGCAGAATCCCCGGCTACACATATTGTGCTTCTCTGAGAACGCTGATTCACTTACTGTGTACACGAAAGTCGGGGCCCTGCCAATGGTCCCCCCAAGAGAAGGACGGTCCACGGTGACGAAGCAGCAGACCGCAGCGGTGGTGAAGGACGGCTTCCAGTACCTCGAAGGGGCGCGCTGGTACAAGGGAGAACTCTGGTGCTCCGACATCCCCCGAGGCCTCGTCCACCGCCTGGACCCGCGCACCGGCGAGTCCCACGTGGTCGCCGACCTTCCCGACGCCAAGCCCTCGGGCCTCGGCTTCCTCCCGGACGGCACCCCCCTGGTGGTCACCCAGGCCGACTCCGTCCTGCGCCGCATCACCCCCGGCGGCACCACCGAGGTGGTCGCGGAACTCGGCGACGTCGCCGTCGCCGCCAACGACATGTGGGTGGACGACCAGGGCCGGGCCTACATCACCCAGATCGGCTACGACCTGTTCAACGGGGGCGAGGTCGCCCCCGCTCCGGTCGTGGTGGTCAGCCCCGAGGGCGAGGTCTCCACGGCGGGCGAGGGGCTGGTCTGCCCCAACGGCGTCGGCCTCAGCCCGGACGGCGGCACCCTCTACGTGGCGGAGACCTTCGGGTTCCGGCTGAGCGCCTTCGACGTCGACGCGGGCGGCGCGCTGTCGAACCAGCGGGTCCTGCGCCAGTTCGACAGCCTGGAGCGCGACGCCCTGGACGGGCTCTGCGTGGACTCCGAGGGAGGGGTCTGGGTCACCGCGCCGTTCTCCAGCCAGGTCCGTCGGCTCTCACCCGAGGGCGAGGTCACCGAGGTCGTGAACACCGCCACCGCTGGCCACTGGGTGGTCTCCTGCGCACTGGGCGGCCCGGACGGGCGGACCCTCTACCTCTGCGCGGCCGAGACCGACATGGGGCGGATGGCCAACAACTTCGAGGGCTCCTCCCGTCTGGAGGCCGCCACCGTACGCATACCCGGCCCCCTCGTCGGCTGAGGAACGACACCCATGCCCACGTCCCACCGCGCCCCCTCGGCGCGTCCCCCCGTCCGACTGTACGAACCCATACCCGACGACCGCGACGCGTTCTGGCGGCAGCTCAGGCAGACCTACGGAGAGGTCGCCCCGGTCTACCTGGAACCGGGGGTGCCCGCGTGGCTCCTGCTCTCCTACGAGGTCAACTACCGGGTGATGTCCGACAACGCCACCTACCGGTGCGACCGCGACTACTGGCACGACCTCGCGAAGGGGGTGATCCCCGCGGACTCCGGGGTCCGGGCCATCAACGAGAAGCGCGAGTCCGTGCTCTACGTCGACGGAGAGGAACACCGCTTTCTCTCCGAGGGTATGCAGAAGGCCTTCAGCGCACTGGACGAGCGGCGCGTGATCGGCCAGATCCAGGAGGTGGCCGAAGACCTCGTGGACTCCTTCTGCGAGCGCGGCCGGGCCGACCTGATCGGCGAGTACGCGCGGCTCCTCCCCCTGCACGTCCTGGGCCGCCTCCTGAACCTGGGGCCGGAGGACGTGAACGAGCTCGCCACGTCCATGGGCAAGCTCTGGGGAGGCGGCGCGGACTCCCCCGAGGGCGCCCGCGAGCTGAAGGTCCTCCTGACCCAGTTGGCCAGGAGCCGGCGGGCCGCCCCCGGCGAGGACCTGCCCTCGTACCTGATCGCCAACGGGCAGAGCGACTCCCAGGTCTGTGACCAGCTCACCCTCATCGTCGCGGGAACCAACGACCTCGTCACCAACTCCATCGGGGCGTCCCTGCGTCGGCTCCTGATGGACCAGTGGCTGGCCTCCCACCACACCGGCTCCCAGATGCTGATCTCGGAGACCGTGAACTACGTGTTGCTGCACTCCACCCCCATGGAGGTGCTGGTGGGCCGGTTCCCCACCCGTGACGTACGCCTGGGTGACTACCACATCAAGGCCGGGGACTGTCTGCTGCTGGGCTTCGCCGCGGCCAACACCGACCTGCTCGACCGCACCCCCCACGCGCAGACCGCCTTCACCCGGGCGCACCTGACCTTCGGAACCGGGGCGCACCGCTGCCCCCGGTACGGCCGGGACCTCGGGCAGTCGATGGCGGAGATCGCCCTGAGCACGATCACCAGTCGACTCCCCGACCTGCGTCTGGCCGAGCCACCCGAACGGCACCGCTGGGTGCCCCACGTCAACGTGCGGGCCCTGGTGGACCTGCCGGTGCTGTTCACCCCCGCGCACCCCAGGTCGGCCCCCAGCCCCCTGCGGCACCGGCACTCCCAGCCGAGGAACCGGCCCGAGACCCCCGGGCCCGAGAGCCGCTCGGAACCCACCCCCTGGTGGCGGCGGTTCGGGCTCTGGGGCTGACGCCGGAGCCTCCCCGACCGCACGCCGCCCCGGAGCCTCCTCCCATCCCCTTCGGGGTGGCGTGCCCCCTCAGCTGCAACCGCTGGTGGCGCCGCAGCCCTCGCACGCGTAGCAGCTGCCGGCCGGGCGCATCCTGGTCCCGCACGTGGTGCACAGGGGCGCGTCGGCCACGAACCCCTCGGAGAAGTGCTCGCTGGGGTGGCCCTCCCCCGCCGGGGCCTCGCTCGGGGCGGCCGACTGCGCGTACGACTCCACCTGCACGGCCGCCTGGGCCGGGTCCTCGGCGTGGAGCCGGGCCTCGCGCTCCGAGGCGGAGAGGACCCCCAGAGCCGCCCGCTCCTCGTGTGGAAGGTGGTCCAGGGCCAGGCGGCGGAAGATGTAGTCCACCACCGACTGCGCCATCCGGATGTCCGGATCGTCCGTCATGCCCGCCGGGTCGAACCGCATGTTGGTGAACTTCTCCACGTAGGTCTCCAGCGGCACCCCGTACTGGAGGGCGATGGAGATCGCGATGGAGAAGGCGTCCATCACCCCGGCCAGGGTGGAGCCCTGCTTGCCGAGCTTGAGGAACACCTCTCCGAGCCCGCTGTCCGGGTAGGAGCCCGCCGTGATGTAGCCCTCGGCTCCGCCCACGGAGAACGAGGTGGTCTCACTCGGCCGCTTCTTGGGCAGGCGCCGCCGCACCGGTTGGGGCGCCTCGCCCGCCTCCCCCGACGTCCCCGAGGCGGACAGCGGCTGCCCCACCTTGCAGTTGTCCCGGTAGACCGCCAGTGCCTTGAGTCCCAGCCGCCAACCCTCGTGGTAGATCTCCTCGAAGTCGGTGACGGTCGCGGCCTCCGGAACGTTCACCGTCTTGGAGATCGCCCCCGACAGGAACGGCTGGGTGGCCGCCATCATGCGCACGTGCCCCATGGGCTGGATGTAGCGGCGCCCCATCGCGCAGTCGAACACCTCGTAGTGTTCCCGCCGCAGCCCGGGCGCGTCGACCACGTGCCCGTGCTCCGCCACGTGGTCGACGATCGGTGTGATCTGCTCGTCCGGGTACCCCAGGTTGCGCAGTGCGCGGGGGATCGCCTGGTTCACGATCCGCATGGAGCCGCCGCCGACCAGCTTCTTGTACTTGACCAGGGAGAAGTCGGGTTCGATTCCGGTCGTGTCGCAGTCCATCATGAACCCGATGGTGCCCGTGGGGGCGAGGAGGCTGGCCTGGGCGTTGCGCCATCCGTGGCGTCGACCGACCTCCAGGCACCGGGCCCACTCCTCGGTGGCGGCCGCGTGGACGGGTTCCTCCAGGGTCCCGACGGGGCGCAGGTCGTCGTTGGCCGCCGCGTGTTTGAGCACGACCCGTTCGTGGGCCTTCGCGTTGCGCCCGTAGCCCTCGTAGGGGCCGACCACCCCGGCGAGTTCGGCCCCGCGCCGGTAGGCGGCGGCGGTCATCAGCGAGGTGACCGAGGCGGCCACGGCCCGTCCGCCCTCCGAGTCGTAGGCGTGGCCGGTGGCCATGAGCAGGGCGCCCAGGTTCGCGTAGCCGATCCCCAGCTGCCGGTAGGCGCGGGTGGTCTCACCGATCCGCTCCGTGGGGAAGTCGGCGAAGGTGATGGAGACGTCCATCGCCGTGATCACCAGTTCGACGAGGCGGGTGAGGCCCTCGGCGTCGAACGTGTCGTCCTCGCGCAGGAACTTGAGCAGGTTGACGGAGGCCAGGTTGCAGGACGAGTCGTCCAGGCTGAGGTACTCGCTACACGGGTTGCTCGCGGTGATGCGGCCGCTCTCGGGGGTGGTGTGCCAGTCCTGGATGGTGCCGTCGTACTGGATGCCGGGGTCGGCGCACTCCCAGGCGGCCCGGGCCATGCGGTGGAAGAGGTCCCGGGCGTCGACGGTGGCGATGACCTCGCCGGTGGTGCGGGAGGTCAGGCCGAACTCGGAGCCGGTCTCCACGGCGCGCATGAAGGCGTCCGTCACCCGCACGGAGTTGTTGGCGTTCTGGTACTGGACGCTGAACATGTCGTCGCCGCCCAGGTCGACGTCGAAGCCCGCGTCGCGCAGGGCGCGGATCTTGTGCTCCTCGCGGGCCTTGGTCTCGACGAACTCCTCGATGTCGGGGTGGTCCACGTCGAGCACCACCATCTTGGCCGCCCGCCGGGTGGCGCCGCCGGACTTGATGGTCCCGGCGGAGGCGTCGGCGCCCCTCATGAACGAGACCGGGCCCGAGGCGGAACCGCCGGAGGACAGGAGCTCCTTGCTGGAACGGATGCGCGACAGGTTCACTCCGGCACCGGAGCCGCCCTTGAAGATCAGCCCCTCCTCCTTGTACCAGTCCAGGATCGACTCCATGGTGTCGTCCACGGACAGGATGAAGCAGGCGGAGACCTGGGCCTTCGAGGTGGTTCCGACGTTGAACCAGACCGGGGAGTTGAAGCTGAACAGCTGGTGGGCCAGGGCGTACTTGAGCTCGTGGTCGAAGACCTCGGCGTCCTTGTCGGTGGCGAAGTAGCCGTGGGAGCGGCCGGTCTCGGTGTAGACGCCCACGACGCGGTCGATGAGCTGCTTGAGGCTCCACTCGCGTTCGGGGGTGCCCACGGTGCCCCGGAAGTACTTGCTCGCGACGATCTGGGTGGCGTTCACGGACCAGCTGGCGGGGAACTCGACGCCGCGCTGCTCGAAGTTGACGGACCCGTCGCGCCAGTTGGTGATGACGACGTCGCGGAGTTCCCACTCCAGGGTGTCGTACGGGTGGACGCCCTCGGTGGTGTTGAACCGGTCGATCGTCAGCCCCCCGGCCGCGCGCCCCGTCGTACCGCTGCTCTTGCGTGCCATGGCGGTGTCTCCCCCCGAAGGTCATGCGCGGACCCGGCGTTGACCGCGCGGACGTCTCATGTGTGTTCGGGGTGGCGCGGAGGGCGCGGCGTTCGCCGTGCTCCCGCCCACCTCGCGGTGGCCGTACCGGCGCGGCCCGTGCTACCCGGTGGTGTCGACCACGGGCTCCCCCTCGCGGTCCTGTCGCAGGCTGGCGATCTCGGCCTCGAAGTCGGCGAGGCTCTCGAACCCACGGTAGACGCTGGCGAAGTGCAGGTAGGCGACCTCGTCCAGGTCGCGCATGGGGCCCAGGATGGCCAGGCCGATCTCGTGCGCGGGCACCTCGGCCACTCCCCGGCCGCGGATCTCCTCCTCGACCTGCTGGCCGAGTTTGGCGAGGGCGTCCTCGGACACGGGGCGGCCCTGGCAGGCGCGGCGCACTCCGGCGATGATCTTGGTGCGGCTGAAGGGTTCGGTCACCCCGGAGCGCTTGGCCACCATCAGCAGGACGGTCTCCTGGGTGGTGAAGCGGCGCTCGCAGACGGGGCAGGTCCGTCTGCGGCGGATGGCCGCGCCGTCGTCTGTGGACCTGCTGTCGATCACCCTGGTGTCCGGATGACGGCAGAACGGACAGTGCATCCCGGTTCACCTGGCTTTCTCTACCCGACCAACAACCCTAGGCTTCTACTTAACCACAACTTGTTGACCACAGCCCCCATGCCAACACCAGATGTTGTGGTCGAACCTAGGTGTTGAGACGGACGCCCGCAACCCTGGCACCGGCGTGTCCCCAATCCCGGGACAGGGGGCGCCGAAGCACACGGTTCGGGGAGGTGGAAACGGGGATGTGCGGCCCTGGGAGCCGTTTCCCAGGATAAGGGGGCGCGGGCGCGCGGCCCGCCGGACGCCACACCGTGACGCGTCCGAATTCCCCCGCGCCCGTCCGGCGCGCGACGCGGACGCGGCGACGCGAGACGAACCCCATACGGAGGTCGCGCATTCGGACGACAACGGCCCCCCTCGTGTCCGCGCATATGTGCGACCCGGAAAATCGGCGCGCGAAAACACAATGGGAAATCGCCGGGACCCGTCCACGGCTTCTCGAACGCTTGTTTGATATCACCGTGTGCAACGACTAAAGTTGACCTTGATTTCACACCGGCTTCGCCGTCCGGTCCGCGTGGCCCGTGACCGGCCGCACACGCGGGCCCTGACCGAACCGAACACCGAGGAGGCCCGGCCGTGCCGGAGGACAAGCCCGGAGCCGTCGGCTCAGGACCCACCACCGTTCTTTCGCCCGTGGGCGACCCGGGCGCGTCCGCGCCCGACACCCCCAGACTCACCGCACGCCAGCAGAGCGTCCTCAACTGCATCCAGAAGTACGTCCGCGAGCGGGGGTACCCGCCGTCCATCCGGGAGATCGGCGACACGGTCGGCCTGTCCAGCCCCTCCAGCGTGGCGCATCAGCTCAAGGTGCTCCAGCGCAAGGGGTACCTGCACCGGGACCAGAACCGGCCGCGCGCCGTGGAGCTGCGCACCCCCGGCCGCGGGGCCTCCCAGACCCTCACCCAGGAGGAGCTCACCGCCGACTCCACCCGCGCGGCGTCCGTCCCGCTGGTCGGCCGGATCGCCGCCGGCGGCCCGATCCTGGCCGAGGAGGCGGTCGAGGACGTCCTGGCGCTCCCCCGGCAGCTGGTCGGTGAGGGGCGCCTGTTCATGCTCACCGTGGTCGGCGACTCCATGATCGACGCCGCGATCACCGACGGCGACCTGGTCGTGGTGCGCCAGCAGCAGACCGCCGAGAACGGCGACATCGTCGCGGCGCTGCTCGACGACGAGGCGACCGTCAAGGTGCTGCGCCGGGAGCCGGACGGGCACGTGTGGCTGATGCCGCGCAACGACGCCTACGAGCCCATCCAGGGCGACCAGGCCACCATCCTCGGCAAGGTCGTCACGGTCATGCGCCGCGTCTGAGCTACTGGTCCCGGAGCCGGGGGCGCGGGGCGGGCCGCTACGCTGAGGGCGTGTCGACACCTGCCTGCGCTCCCGTTCCTCCCGCCCCGCACCGGCTCCGGGCCGCCCTGGCCGCCTCCGTGGCCGCCGCGGTCCTGATGGTCAGCGCGTGCGCGCCCGACGACGGCGCCGACCCGGTGCTGCCCGGCGCCCCCGGGCGGGAACGCGAGGTCTCCTTCGAGGGCGGCGGCTTCACGGTGCCCGGAACCTTCACCGCGCCCGCCGACACCGGCGGCACCGTCCCCGGGGTACTCATCATCTCGGGCAGCGGCCCCACCGACCGCGACGGCAACGGCAGTGTGCGCCCCGACGCCGACACCAACCTCAACCTCGCCCGCGTGCTGACCAGCGCCGGGGCGGCGTCCCTGCGCTACGACAAGTTCGGCAGCGCCGACCCGGACCGGATGAGCGAGGCCGAGGAGGAGGCCCTCGACCAACCGGTGGACCCGCTGGTCTTCGACCGGCAGATGGCCGCCGCCTACGCCGAGCTGGTCGCCCAGCCCGAGGTGGACCCCGAGCGCACCCTCGTCCTGGGGCACAGCGAGGGGGCCCTGTTCGCACTGCGCGCCCATGAGGTCCTCGACGCGGAACCCGCCCTGGTACTGGCCGCCCCGCCGGGTACGCGCATGCTCGACCTGATCGACCGGCAGGTCTCCGAGCAGGTGCGCGTCGCCGAGGCCCAGGGCGGCATCGACGAGGCGGGCGCCGCGCGGATGCTGTCCGACCTGCGGGCGGGGCGGGCCTCGGTCCGCTCCGGCCGCGCCCTGCCCGAGACCGACGCCACCGGCCTGTTCGACGAGAACGGCGCCGACTACCTGGCCTGGATCGACGCCTTCGACCCGGTGGAGCTGGCCGAGGACCTGCCCGAGAACACCCCGGTGCTGGTCCTGTGGGGCGAGCGGGACGCGCAGGTGAACCAGGAGGAGGTCGACCGGCTCATGACCGGTCTGCCCGGCGCCGAGCGGGTGGACCTGGCCGGGGCCGACCACATCCTGCGGGAGTACGACGACTCCCCCGGGGCCGTCGCACCCGACGCGGACCGCGCGTTCTCCCCCGACGTGGCCCCGGCGCTGGAGCGCTTCCTCGACGGCCTCTGGTAACGGGGCGGAGCCGCCCTAGTCGTCCTCGGGGGCGGGCAGCTGGTCCACGACGGAGCGGGCGAGGAGCTGGGCCCTCTCCTGCGCCGTCGCGCCGTCCAGGGAGTCGAGTGCGTCGTAGTCGGTGGCGGCGGTGTAGCAGGACTCCAGGTACAGGTTGGAGACCCGCACCCCCACGCAGCCCACCTCGAAGGCGCCCTCCTCCACCCAGGTGAGGGCCTCGTCTCCGAGACCGTCGACCGGGCTGGCGTCGTTGCCGTCCGCCGTGGCGCGCAGGGTGTCGGCGGCGGTGTCCTCGCCTCCCTCGACGGGGGCCGCGACCAGGACGAGGGTGGCGGCGGAGGGCACGGAGCCGCCGGTGCCCTCGGGCGTGGCCCAGCGGCACTGCCATCCGGTGCCGAACGCGTCCTGGGCGGTGCCCACGGTCTCCTCGAGCTCGTTCTCGTAATCGGGCACCAGATCGGCGAGGGTATCGGTCTCCCCAACCCCGCACTCGGGGGCCGCCTCGAACTCTCCGCGTTCCACGCGGTCGCCGAGCAGGTACCAGGCGAGCCAGCCCGCCAGGGCGAGGACGGCCGCGACGAGCACGACCAGCAGGGTGACGGCCAGCGCCCGGCTCTGCGGCGGGGTGGCCCCGGGGTCCTCGCGGGGACCGGAGACGGGCGGGGGGCCGGGGTGCGGGGAACTCACAGGACCTCCCCCAGCTGTTCGGCGAAGCCCACCACGGTCTCTCGGGCACGGTCGAAGGGCACGGGATCGTCCTCCTCCACCGCGCTGTAGGACACGCGGACCAGGAGGTTGTCGTGGTGGAAGGCGAGTTCGGCGGTGCCGGGGACCTGACCGCGCCAGACCTCGGCCCGGCCTCCGGAGCCCAGCTCCACCGGCCGACCGCGCTGCGGGACCACGTCCTCCTGGGCGCGGGCCGCGGCCTCGTCACCGGTGACGACGGGTTCGGCCGAGGCGTCGGTGAAGCGCGCCGACAGGTCCACCCGCAGCACACCCTGGGGGTCGGTGTCGAGCCCGGCGGTGGTCCACACGCACGCCGTGCCCTCTCCACCCGCCACGGGACCCCCGGTGTCGGTCTCCAGGACCGCGCCGGGCAGTGCCCGGGCGACGGCGTCCTCGGGGACCACCCCGCACGGTGGCGCCGAGGTGTGGGCGTCGCCGCCGTGCGGCTGGTCGGGGTCGTCCCCCGTGAGCCAGAGGCCACCGCCGACCGCGGCGGTGGAGACCACCACGGTGCCCGTCACCACGACAGCCGCCCGTACCCAGGGCCGGGGTCCAGCACCCGTCGCAGAGCCCACCGGCCACCGCCTCCCCATCAGTTGTCACACCCAAGGTAGAGGGCGGTGGTCGCGGCCGCGACCACCGCCCCGCACGACGGATCAGCCGACGACGATGTTCACCAGCTTGGGCGCGCGGACGATGACCTTGCGCACGGTCTTGTCCCCGATGAAGCCCTGGGCCTTCTCCGAGGCCAGGGCCAGCCGCTCGAGCTCGGCGGGGTCGATGTCGGGAGAGACCGACAGCTTGTCCCGGACCTTGCTCTGGACCTGCACCACGCAGGTGACGGACTCCTGGACCAGCAGGGCCGGGTCGGCCTCGGGCCAGTTGCCGACCGCGACCGAACCGGTGCGGCCGAGCTTCTCCCAGCCCTCCTCGCCGATGTAGGGCGCGAAGAGGGACAGGGCGACGGCCACGAACTCGGCGGCCTCGCGGACGGCCGGGTCGGCGGCGCCGGGGCCGGAGTCGATCGCCTTGCGGGCGGCCGAGACCAGTTCCATGCAGCGCGCGATGGCGACGTTGAAGCGCTTGTCCTCGACCAGGGCGGTGACCTGGTCGATGGTGCGGTGGGTGAAGCGGCGCAGATCGGTGTCGCCCCGGGCGGGGTCGGCACTCGGGGCGCTGCCCGCGCCCGCCTCGCTCATCACCCGGTAGGCGCGGTTGAGGAACTTCTGGGCGGCCACGACGGACACGTCAGCCCAGTCCACGTCCTCCTCGGGCGGGGAGGCGAACAGCATGGTGAGCCGGACCGCGTCGACACCGTAGGCGTCGATCTCCCTGCCCAGGTCCACGCCGTTGCCCAGTGACTTCGACATCGCCCGGCCCTCGTTGATGACCTGGCCCTGGTTGGTGAGCCGCCGGAAGGGCTCGGTGAAGCCGACCATGCCCATGTCGTACAGGACCTTGGTGAAGAAGCGCGCGTACATCAGGTGCAGCGTCGCGTGCTCCTTACCGCCGATGTAGTGGTCGACGGGCCCCCACTTGTTCACCTCGTCGGTGTCGAAGGGGGCGGTGTCCAGGTGCGAGGAGACATAGCGCAGGAAGTACCAGGACGAGTCCACGAAGGTGTCCATGGTGTCGGTGTCCCGCTCGGCCGGACCGCCGCAGGACGGGCAGTCCACGTGCAGCCACTCCTTGGCGGCGGCCAGCGGCGAGATGCCCTTGGGCGCCAGCTCGGCGCCCTGGAGGTCGGGCAGGGTGACCGGCAGCTGCTCGTCGGGGACGGCGACCTCGCCGCAGGACGGGCAGTGGATGATCGGGATCGGGGTGCCCCAGTAGCGCTGGCGGGACAGCAGCCAGTCGCGCAGGCGGTAGTTGACCGTGGCGTCTCCGGTGCCGCGCTCGCGCAGGATACCGATGATGCGCTCGATGGCGTCGGTCTTGCTGAGGCCGTCCAGCGGACCGGAGTCACGCAGGAGGCCCTCGCCCGCGGTGGCCACCCCGGTCTCGGACGGGTCGGCCTCGCCGGTCTCGACGACCACCCGCACGGGCAGGTCGAAGGCCAGGGCGAAGTCGAGGTCGCGCTGGTCGTGGGCGGGCACCGCCATGATGGCGCCGTGGCCGTACCCGGCGAGCACGTAGTCGGCGGCCCAGACGGGCATGCGCTCGCCGTTGACCGGGTTGATCGCGTAGCGGCCCAGGAACACGCCGGTCTTGGGGCGCTCGGTGGTCTGGCGCTCGATGTCGGAGAGCTTGGCGACGTCGGACCGGTAGTTCTCGAACGCCTCGCGCCGCTCGGGCGCGCACAGCTCCTCGGCCAGGTCGGCGTCGGCGGCGACCACGAAGAAGGTGGCCCCGTACAGGGTGTCGGGCCGGGTCGTGTAGACGGTGACCGGCTCGTCGCGGCCCTCGATCTCGAAGTGCACGTCGGCACCGGTGGAGCGGCCGATCCAGTTACGCTGCATGGCCAGGATCTCGTCGGGCCAGCGCCCGTTGTCGAGCTGGTCCATGTCGTCCAGCAGCCGCTGGGCGTAGTCGGTGATCTTGAAGTACCACTGGTTGAGGGCGCGGCGCTCGACCTCGGAGCCGCAGCGCTCGCACCGGCCCTGCACGACCTGCTCGTTGGCGAGCACGGTCTGGTCCTGCGGGCACCAGTTGACCAGGCCGTCCTTGCGGTAGGCCAGCCCGCGCTCGAAGAAGCGGGTGAACAGCCACTGGTTCCACTTGAAGTACTCGGGGTCGCTGGTGTGCAGGCGGTGCGACCAGTCCAGGGCCAGCCCGTAGCGGCGCATCGAGGACGCCTGGGTCTCGATGTTGGCGTACGTCCACTTGTAGGGGTGGTCGTTGTTCTTGATGGCCGCGTTCTCCGCGGGCAGGCCGAAGGAGTCCCAGCCGACCGGGTGCAGGACGTTGTCGCCGCGCTGGAGGCGGTAGCGGCCGATGACGTCGCCGATGGCGTACGCCTCCGCGTGGCCCATGTGGAGGTCGCCGGAGGGGTAGGAGAACATGTCGACGACATAGGAGCGGGGCCGGGTGTCGCCCGGGTCCATGTCGGCCTCGAACGGAAGCTCGGCGGCCCAGCGCGCCTGCCACTTGTCCTGGAGGGCGCGGGCGTCGTAGGTGTCGCCCGTCGTCTGGTCGCCGTCTACCGCTGTCATCGCTGAGTGTTCCTTAGCCGGTTCTGGGTGTGTCGCCTTCAGGTTAGCGGCTGGGCCGCCCGCGCGAAGACCGGTTTCCCGCCATCCGGGACGGGCCCGGGAACCAGCCCCCGTCACGGAGGGTGAGCGCCGTGCCGGAGGCCAGGGAGCCCAGCGCCCCTCCCCACCGACCGCCCGGTTTGTTACTCTGCCGTCAAAGTGGCGCAGAACACGCGATACAGGTCACACCTGTCTCTCGTTTCACCTGTCCGGATTCACTTGTCTGCGGGAGGCCCCCATGTTCAACCTGTCTGTTCTCCTTGAGGACGGCGCGCGTTCCGCGCCCGAGAAGGAGTGCCTGGTCTTCGGCGACACCCGGCTCAACTACGCGGTCACCGACATGATCGCCAACCAGGTGGCCAACCTGTTGGTCGCCCGGGGCGTGCGCCCCGGCGACAGGGTGGCGCTGGCCAGCCCCAACCTCCCGTACTTCCCGTTCGTGTACTTCGGCGTCCTCAAGGCGGGGGCCGTGGTGGTGCCCCTGAACGTCCTGCTCACCCCGAGGGAGATCGCCTACCACCTGGAGGACTCGGGTGCCCGGGCCCTGTTCGCCTTCACGGGAACCCCCGAACTCCCGCTGGGAGAGCGCGCCTTCGAGGCGTTCGGCCAGGTGGAGGGCTGCGAGATCTTCGTGGACATGCCCGCGTCGGCGGGGGCCACCGAGTCGGCGATCGACGGCGCCGAGACCCTCTGGTCGGCGCTGGCCGGCCAGCCCGGCACCTTCGAGTCCGCGCAGTCCGGGGCGGACGACACCGCCGTCATCATCTACACGAGCGGCACCACCGGTAAGCCCAAGGGCGCCGAGCTCAGCCACCACAACCTGATGATGAACGCTGTGGTCGCCTCCAGCCTGGTCAACGCGCATCCGGACGGCCGCGACGTCTCCCTGACCGTCCTCCCCCTGTTCCACATCTTCGGCCAGACGGTGATGCTCAACGCCTCCCTGTACCGGCACGGCACCATGGTGCTCATGCCGCGCTTCGACGGCGACCAGGCGCTGGAGCTCATGCAGAAGGAGGGCGTCACCGGATTCGCGGGCGTGCCCACCATGTACTGGGGCCTGCTGAACGCCGCGCGCGGCGCCGAGCCCGGCCGGTACGACCTGGAGGGCATCGCCGCCAACGTGGTCGACGCCGTCTCCGGGGGTTCGGCCCTGCCCGCCCAGCTCGCGGAGGACTTCACCAAGCTGTTCGGCGTGGGCATCAAGGAGGGGTACGGCCTGTCGGAGACCTCACCGGTGGCCTCCTTCAACAACCCCGCCACCGGCGCCAAGACCGGCTCCATCGGCCGTCCGGTCTGGGGCGTGGAGATGAAGCTGATCGACCCCGAGTGGAACGAGGTCGTCAGGGAGGGCGAGCGGGAGCCGGTCGGCGAGATCGCGGTCCGGGGCCACCTGGTCATGAAGGGCTACCACAACCGCCCCGAGGTCAACGCCGAGGTCATCAGGGACGGCTGGTTCCGTACCGGCGACATCGCCCGCCGCGACGACGACGGCTTCTACTTCATCATCGACCGTTCCAAGGACATGATCATCCGGGGCGGTTACAACGTGTACCCGCGCGAGGTCGAGGAGGTCCTGATGACCCACCCGGGCGTGAGCCTGGCCGCGGTCGTGGGCATCGCGCACGAGACGCACGGCGAGGAGGTGAAGGCGTTCGTGATCCCCAAGGAGGGCGCGGAGGTCTCCTCCGAGGAACTGACCGCCTTCGCACGCGAGCGGCTGGCCGCCTACAAGTACCCGCGTGAGATCGAGTTCCGTACCGAACTGCCGATGACCTCCACCGGCAAGATCCTCAAGCGCGAACTGCGCGCCGACGGCTGAGCCGTCCCGTCCGCCTCCCTGGACCCCGCCGCTCAGGCGTGCGGGGTCCAGAAGGCGGCCAGGTGGGCCGTCCCGTGTTCCAGGGACTTCCAGGAGCCGGTGAACGTCAGCACCGCGACGGAGGAGGTCGGGAAGCCGGAGCGGTTCGTCCGGGCCAGCAGCTCGCCCTCGGCTCCACCCGCGAGGGCGTCGGCCACGGCGTGCAGTCCGGGGTTGTGTCCGACCACGACCAGGTCCGCGACGTCGTCGTCCGTCTCGTTGAGCACGGCGATCAGGTCACCGGTGGTGGCCTCGTACAGGCGCTCGTCGTACACGGTCCGTGGTCGCCGCGCCAGTTCCGGGACGACGAGCTTCCAGGTCTCGCGGCAGCGGGTGGCCGTGGAGCACAGGGCGAGGTCGGGGGTGATCCCCGACCCCGCCAGCCAGCGCCCGACCGCGGGAGCGTCCCGGCGCCCGCGGTCCGCGAGGGGGCGTTCGTGGTCGTCGGTGTCGGGCCACTCGGCCTTGGCGTGGCGGAGGAGGACGATGCGGTGCGGTGTGTTGGTCACGCGGTCTTCCTGCCACCGGGGGCCGCCGGTCAAACACCCTCCGCCGGTCCGGTGCGGCCGCTACCCCTTGACCGCTCCCTGGACCAGACCGGAGACCATCCAGCGCTGCACCAGGACGAAGAACACCATCACCGGGATGGTGATGATCGTGGAGGCCGCCATGACGTGCCCCCAGTCGTTCGCGTACTGGCCGAAGAACTGGCGCAGGCCCACGGCCACCGTGTAGTTGGAGCTCTGCGTCATGAAGGTGAACGCCAGCACGAACTCGTTCCAGGCGACGATGAACGAGAAGATCGCCGTGGCCACCAGCCCCGGGGCCACCAGGGGGAACAGCACCTTCCAGAACATCTGGGGCCAGGTGGCGCCGTCGATGTAGGCGGCCTCCTCGACCTCCTTGGGGACCGCGGCGACGAAGCCGCGCATCATCCACACCGCCAGGGGCAGGGACAGCGCCACGTACACGATGCTCAGCCCGATCACCGTGTTGAGCATCTGGAGGTCGCGGACCTGGATGAACAGCGGGATGACCAGCGCTTCCAGGGGCACCATCTGCACGATGAGGATCATCACCAGCACCGCGGTGCGGAACCGGAAGCGGAACCGCGCCACCGCCACGGCCGCCAGCATTGACAGCACGCACGCGAAGGCCACGGTGATGGCGGCGACCGTCAGCGAGTTGCGCAGGTAGGTACCGAAGTTGCCCTCGGTCATGACGTACGTGAAGTTGTCCAGCGTGAACGAGGTGGGCAGCAGCGCCCCGGTCCCCGAGGTGGTGCTGTCCGAGAACGCGCTCATCAGCATGAAGTACACGGGGAACAGGGTGAAGAGCAGCAGCACGCTCACCCCGGCGGCCTTGCCGACCACCCGCCAGGCCCGGAGCGCGCCGCCCCGGCGCCGGGAGGCCAGGACCCGCGCCTCCCACGCGTCGGAGGGCGTCTCAGCGGTGTGCGTGTCCATCGGACCTCCTCGAACGGGCGGGGCGCTGACGGTGGCGGGCGAACGGGTCGGGGATCATCTGAGTTCGTCCTCCCGGAACAGCGCGCGCAGGTAGACGACGGTGATCCCGAGCAGGAGCAGGGTGAGCAGGGCCGCGATGGCCGAACCCGTGCCGAAGTCGTTCTGCCCGAAGGAGCGCACGTAGGCCCACACGCCCAGGTTGAGCATCTGGGAACCCCCGACGTCGCCGCCGGGCATCAGGTAGATCTGGGCGAACACCTTGAAGTCCCAGATAGTGGACAGGACCGTCACCACGGCGAACACCGGGCGCAGTGTCGGGAACGTGACGTGCCAGAAGCGCTTCCACGCCCCGGCTCCGTCGATCCGGGCGGCCTCGTGCAGTTCCTTGGGCACCGTGAGCAGCCCCGCCAGGACCGTGACGGCCACGAACGGGAACCCGCTGTGCACGATGTTGAGCGTCACGATGGCGTAGAACCAGAACCGGTCGGCGAACCAGTTGTAGCCGGAGGGGTCGATCAGGCCCAGTGACTTCAGCGCCTGCGCCACCACCCCGTGGTCCACGTCGAAGATCCAGATCCACACGTAGGTCCCGCTCACGGCGGGCATCGCCCAGGCCACCATGACGCACGAGACCACGACCACCCGCGTGATCGGCCGGAGGTTGGCCAGCAACAGGGCGACGAGCGTCCCCAGGACCACGGTCGCCACCACCGCCACCAGGGCGAACACCACCGTGTTGACCAGCACGACCCGCCACAGGTACGGGTCCGTCAGCAGGGAGAGGTAGTTGTCCAGCCCGATGAAGTCGGACTCCCCCGAGACCAGGTTGCGCAGCTTGAAGTCCCGGAAGGACAGCCACACGATCCGGCCGATGGGGAACAGCAGCAGGAGACCGATGACCCCCAGCGGGGGTACCAGGAGCACCCAGGGCAGGAGGGCGCGCCGCCCCCGCATTCCCAGGAGCGGCGCGCGTCGGCCGCCCCTGGGCGGCCGGACCGGTGTTGCGGGTTGCAACCTAGTTTCCTCCGTTGAGGATGGTCTCGATGGACTCGGCGGCGCGGTCGGTCGCCTCCTCCACGGTCGCTTCGCCGTTGAGGATGTCCTGCTGCATGCCGACGATGATCCCCTCGGCCTCCACCTGCGACCAGGCGGGGACGGCCGGGGTGCTCTTGCCCGCCTCCAGCAGCTGGGTGGCGAAGGGCTCGACCAGCGGGTCACCGGACTCGGCGTAGGCCTGGATCTGGTCGACACCGGCCGGGAAGAAGCCGCTCTCCTCGCCCCAGCGGTCGAAGAACTCGCCGTTGGTCAGGAGGTCGACGTACTCCCAGCCCGCCTCCTCGTTGCCGGTGCCCTCGAACACCGACAGCAGGGAACCCCCGGCGAAGGAGTCCGTGTACCCCTCGTCCTGACCGGGCAGCACGAACGCGCCGAGCTTGCCCTCCAGGTCGGGGTTGGACTCGACGATGGCCTTGGGGTTGGAGCTGTTGGAGATCGCCATGATGGCGTTCTCGTCGGCGAGCGACTCCATGACGTCGATCTCGTTCCAGTTCACCGCGCCCGTGGTGGACAGGCCGTCCTCCAGGGACAGGTTGGTGAAGAACTCGACTCCGGCGCGGCCCTCCGGCGTGTTGATGGTGGAGGTCCAGGTGCCGTCGGACTCCTGGACGGCGACCTCGCCGCCTCCGCCCCAGATCCACGGCATGACCGAGTACTGGGCCTGGCCGGGCACGGGGAAGCCGATCATGCCGTCCTCGGCCTCGGCGAGGTCCATCGCGGTCTCGCGGAGCTCCTCCCACGAGGTCGGCTCCTCGTGACCGTGCTCCTCGAAGATGTCCTTGCGGTAGATGATCGAACGGATCGACGCGTACCAGGGCACACCGTAGACGGCGTCGTCGATGACGCCCATGGAGTACATGTCCTGTTGGAACCGGGAGGGGTCGTCGACGTAGCCGGAGAGGTCGTGCAGGGCTCCCGCGTCGGCGAACTCCGGTGTGAAGGTGGTGCCCAGCTCGACGACGTCGGGCATGGTGCCGCCCGCGATGGCCGTGCTGATCTTGTTCTGGGCGTCGGACCAGGGCACGAACTCGACCTCGACGTCGGTACCGGTCTGCTCGGTGTAGGCCTCGTTGACCTCGTCGAAGAAGGCGCTGGCGTCCGGGTTGGTGCCCTCCATGATCCACACCTTGAGGGCGTCGGTGGAGCCGCCGCCGTCACCGTTCCCGCCACCGCCGCCACCGCAGGCGGTCGCCGCAAGCACCAGGGTCAGTGTGGCTGCGGGGAGGGTGACGTACTCGTGTACTCGTCTGCGGGCCATCGGCTCGCCTCCCGTTCCTTTCGAGGGTCCCCTGAGGGTTGGTAGGAAACCTACGTAAAGAACGACGACTTGTGAAGTAAACCACTGCGACTTGTGTCTGACCTGTTAGCGGGCGAATCCGACCGGGGTTCCCGGCCGGTCGACCCGGCCGGTCAGTCGCCGAGGCCGGTCACCTGACGCAGGGTCGGGACCAGTTCGGCACGCTTGTAGACGGCCAGGCCGATGGCGGCGCAGAACGCGGCGAGCATGTGCGCGAACACCATGCGGTCGCCCTGCGCGAGACGCTCGGCCGTCTCCTCCTCACCGATGGAGTGGGCCTCCCAGGCCGTGGAGACGGCGAACTCCAGCTCCGGCGGGAGCATCTCGGCGACGGTGCGGGCCACGGCCTCGCGCGAGTCGGCCGGTTTCCACACCACACCGGTCTCCTGCACGCGGCGGCCCAGGAAGGCGGCGATCACCCTGAGTTCGGACAGGACGTCGTCGACGTCGTCCGCCGCGCGGGGGACGGCCCGGTCGAGTTCCTCCCGGTTGTGGTCCGCGTAGGCGCCGATCAGGTCGATCGCGGTCCGCCGGACGTGCTCGGGCAGGTCGTGCGCGGGGGTCGGGTCGCCCTGGGGCGGGTTGTCGTCGGAGGACACGGGGTGGGTCCCTTCACGGCTGCTGGGTGTGACGGCTCCATGATGCCGCCTCGGGGCCCCCGCGTCGCGCAGGCCGGGGCCGGACACCGGGGTGTCCGCGCAGCGCGAACACCCCGGCGCGGTCAGAAGTCCGGACGCAGCGGCATGTGCGCGTCGGTACCGTCGAGCCGGACCCCGAGGATCTGGTGGAGTTGGACCACGTCCCGCTCGAAGCCCAGGACGCACCCGGCCATGTAGAGCCGCCACACCCGCGCGGTCCCCTCCCCCACCTCGGCGACCGCCTCGTCCCAGTGGCGTTCGAGGTTGGCGCCCCAGTGACGCAGGGTGAGGGCGTAGTGCTCGCGCAGGTTCTCCTGGTGGCGGATCTCGAAACCGGCGTCGTTCATGGCGGTCTGGATCTGGGCCGGGCCCTCCAGCTCGCCGTCGGGGAACACGTACCTGTTGATGACACCCTTGGTGTTCATGGGCTTGAGGTTGTTGCTGGGCCGCGTGATGCAGTGGTTGAGCAGTCGGCCTCCCGGCACCAGCTTCGCGTGCAGCGAGGCGAAGTACGGGTCCAGGTTCCGGGCGCCGATGTGCTCGGTCAGCCCGATCGAACTGATCCGGTCGAAGCTGGCGTCCGGCACGTCGCGGTAGTCCATGTGGCGGATCTCGGCGAGGCCGGTCAGCCCCTCCTGGGCGATCCGTTTGGCTCCCCACTCCGCCTGCTCCTTGGACAGGGTCACCCCGACCGCGCGCACGCCCAGCTCACGGGCGGCGTGGCGCACCATGCCGCCCCACCCGCAGCCGACGTCCAGCAGACGCATGCCCTTCTCCAGCCCCAGCTTGCGCGCGACCAGGTCGTACTTGCGGAACTGGGCGGACTCCAGGGCCCCGTCGAAGGAACCCACCCGGTCCAGGGCCCCGTCCTCCTCGTCGAAGACCGCGCAGGTGTAGGTCATCGACGGCCCCAGGACCAGCTCGTAGAACTCGTTGGAGACGTCGTAGTGGTGGTGGATGACCTCGGCGTCGCGTTGTCTGGAGTGTCTGGGCCCCCGTCCGAGCAGGGCGCCCCTGCGCATCTCCTGCGGCGGGGGCGCCACCCGGTTCACGAACTTCACCCACCCCACCGACCCCACGATCGCGAACAGGTCCCGGACGGTGACGTTGACCCCCTCGGCGAAGGTGAAGTCCGCCATGTGCCTCAGCGCCGTGTACATGTCGCCCTCCAGCTCCAGGTGTCCGGAGACGTAGGCGCGGGTCAGGCCCACCGCGTTGGGCGACTGGGCCAGGTAGTTGACGGCCACCGGGGTCCGCACGTTCACGGTGACCTCGCTGTTCGGGTCGCCCGCGCGGCTCCCGTCGTAGGCGGTGAACCGGATGGGCGCGTCGGGTCCCACGACACGCTCGAAGATCTCTGCAAGCCGCATGCTCTTGTCCTTTCCGTCCCGTGTGCGGCCCCTGCCTCGGGCCACCGCCCGGTGGAGCCGTCAGTGCTCGGCGATGGGTGCTTCAGCGGTTACGCACGCACTTGGCGTACAGGTCCAGGAGTCGGCCCCGGGGGTCGTAGGTCTCCTTGAGGTCCTGGTAGTCGGCGCCGTTGTAGAGCGCCCAGAAGTCGTCCTTCGAATAGAAGGAGTCGGAGTACAGGGACTTGTGGCCGCCCAGCCGGGTGACCTCCTCCTCGACCCTGCGGTTGTGGTGGGCGCGACGCTGCCCGGGGACGGTGTCGACCAGGCCCCAGAACCCGAAGTTCACGTACAGGCGGTCGTTCTCCAGGGGGTAGAGCGGCCACACGTGCTGGTCGGCGGCGAGCCCGGCGCGACGGGGTTCGCGAAGCCTGAGCGGGCACATCCACAGGGGGGTCATGCCGATCTCGGCGTGGTAGAAGTCGAGGAACTCCGCCCCCCGCTCCACTCCCACCTCGACGTCCTGGATGAGGGGCTCCTGCTGGGGGCGGCCGCGGTAGTGGTTCAACAGCCGGGAGAAGTCGGTGCGCCGGTCCCACGCGACCAGCCTGCGGTAGACGTCGGACCTTTTCAGGGACCGGGGCCACAACGGGCGCACGAACCGGTTCTGGGTGCCGAACGCGCGGGAGCACCAGAACCAGTCGGTGTCCCAGCGCCACAGGTAGTCGTGCACGGTGAGGTAGTCGCCGGGCCCGACGGCTCCCCCCACCGGGTCGGCGTAGCGCGGGATGGACCGGTAGTAGACGTCGTTCCCCGTGTAGTCGCTGGTCCAGGGGGCGTGGTCGGTGAAGCGGGCCAGCGTGAGGTACAGCTCGTCGGGGCCGAACACCACACCGTCCGCGAAGTCCACCGGCTGGCCCTCGTGGGAGGCCTCGGCGCAGATCAGGGCGAGCGCGTCCATCGCGGTCGCCGCGTCGCGGAACCGCAGGTGGCGCAGGTGCACGTAGGGGGAGACGGGGTCGAGTTCCACACGCAGCCGGAGGGCGTACCCGAGGGTGCCGTAGGAGTTGGGGAACCCGTGGAAGAGGTCGGCGTGCGCGTTGTCACGGGTGGCGGTGACGACCTCGCCGGAGCCCGTGAGGATCTCCATCTCCTGGACGGCCTCGTGCGGGAGGCCGTTACGGAAGGAGGAGGACTCGATTCCGAGGCCGGTGACGGCCCCGCCCAGGGTGATGGTGCGCAGCTGCGGGACGACGGTGGGCATGAGGCCGTGCGGAAGGGTCGCGGCGACCAGTTCCTCGTAGGTCGTCATGCCGCCGACGTCGGCCAGGCGCTCGACCGGATCGATGGAGATGACGCCGGAGAAGGCCGACACGTCCAGGGCGGGCGCGGAGGAGCGTTCACGGAACCGGAAGAGGTTGGAGGTCGGCTTAGCCAGTCTGACCGGTGCGCCCTCCGGAAGGGCCCGGTAGTCGCGCAGTAGGCGCTGGACGGCCGCGACGTGTCCGGCGTGCCCCGAACCGGAGGACGGCCCCCGTGGGGACCGGGGGCCGGGGCTGGAGGTCGTACCGGGCTGTTTCGGAGTCATACCGGGTTCCCCTGACTGTCGGCGACACGGTGTGGGTCGGCCAGGACCGGTGGTGGCATGCCGCGGCAGGCCGATCCCCTCAGTTCTACCTACCGGTATCCGTCCACGGCCACCCCATTTCGGTACGTGTCTTACCCGCTCTCGGGCGGGGACGCTCGGCGCGGGGGCGGTGGAATCCGCGAGACCGAAACCCTCGTCACGGCCGCCACCTGGAGTGACGCCGGTGTTACCGCACGGTCCGCATAGGATGCCGTTCTGTGCGCATCGCTCTCGTTGACTCCGGTATCGGCATGCTGTCCACGGCCTCGGCCCTGCACGCGGCCCGCCCCGACGCCGACCTGTACCTGTCCATGGACCCCGACCACATGCCGTGGGGCCCCCGCACCCCGGAACAGGTGATCGACCGGGCCCTGGCCGGGGCCCGCGCCGCCCTGGAGGCGGCGGGCGACCTGGACGCCGTGGTCGTCCCCTGCAACACCGCGTCGGTGCACGGACTGGAACGGCTGCGTACCGAGCTGGAGCCGGGTATCCCGGTGATCGGGACGGTCCCCGCGATCAAACCGGCGGCCGCCTCGGGCACCCCCATCGCGGTGTGGTCCACCGAGGCCACCACTCGGAGCTCCTACCAGCAACGGCTCGTGGCCGACTTCGCGCGGGGCGTGGACGTGACGCAGGTCGCGTGTCGGGGGCTGGCCGAGGCCGTGGAGTCCGCCGACCCGTCGCTGATCGACACCGCGGTGGCGTACGCGGCCTCACTCACCCCGCCCGAGGTCAGGGGTGTGGTGCTGGGGTGCACGCACTACGACCTCGTGGACGCCGAGATCTCCGGGGCCCTCTCCGGGCGGGCCGAACTGTTCACCGCGGCCCGGGCGGTGGCCGCCCAGACCCTGCGCAGGGTGGGCGGAGCCGAACACACCGACGGGCGCGGTACCCCGGCCCCCGACCGGGTCGGCCGGGTCACCGTCCTGACCAGTGGTCGGGCGGCCGAGCTGCCCCGGGCCGCTCTGGCCTACCCGGCGGGCCGGTCACTCCTGCCCCGCTGAGCACAGGACCGGCCGCGCGTCATCTGCTCCGGTGTTCTAGGGCGTGTTCTGTGGATGCTTTCGCCTTCTGGCGGCGGAGCCGCCAGCACCGCGAGCGGCCGCCAGGCCATCTCTCGCAAGACGATGAGCGAAAGTCAGCCCGGGTTTGGCTGTCCGAGCTCCATCGGCGCAGCGAGAGGCAGCCTGGCCACGCGAGCGCGGAATGATCCACAGAACACGCCCTAGTGTTCTGAGTCGTTAATTCGATGAAGATATGCGGCGATGGTCTCGAAGATCTCCTCGGCCGTCTTGGTCCATACGAACGGCC